>DASYSA010000219.1:0-5138 GCA_036003885.1 Blastocatellia bacterium
TGGCCCGTGTGTCAGTGCCAGTGTGGCTGGCCGTCCTCTCAGACCAGCTACAGATCGAAGCCTTGGTGAGCCATTACCTCACCAACTAGCTAATCTGCCGCAGGCTCCTCTCCAGGCGCGAGGCCCCGAAGGGTCCCCCGCTTTAACAACTAATCACCATTTGGTGCCGCTGCATTATGCGGTATTAGCTCACCTTTCGGCGAGTTATTCCCCACCCGGAGGCAGATTACCCACGTGTTACTCACCCGGACGCCACTCTACTTACCCCCGAAAGGGCTTTCGCGTTCGACTTGCATGTGTTAGGCACGCCGCCAGCGTTGATTCTGAGCCAGGATCAAACTCTCAGTTGTTTTTCCTGGCCACCTTCAAGCTTTCGCCGAAAGATGACCGTTCTACTCTTGGTCAACTCCCGCTAAAACTCTCAGAACGTCTGGTTCGTTTTTACGCACTATCTAGTTTTCAAAGACCGCTTAATTGCCTCTGAAGGCAAAACCCGATTATAAACCAACTTCCTTCAATGTCAATAGCGCAGTCGACTTTATTTTCCCATTGTCCGCGCTCGACCTTCCTAAAAGTCGATTCACTCTCGTCGCATCACAAGCGACAAGAATCCCTTTCGCTATGTCTCGATTACTTTTTGAAACTCGGGAACAAGAGGCCGGGACGATTGCCTGTACACAATGATGGATTGCGCGAAAAGGCCGCGTAGCAAGAACTCACTTCACTTCAAAGACCGGTCGCGCCGTATCGAACCTCAGTGCTATTCCAACTCTGGCGGGCATCGGTTCGCTTCGAACCACCTCACAAAAATACTTCATCCAGTTCTCTCTTTTGAAAGGAACTCGGATCCATACTTCTGCCCTGGTGCCCGGATCCAGGCACCGCGTTAGAAAGAGAAACGCTCCGCTCGAGCTCAGATTCTCCAGCGTGCCGGTCTCACCGAAGATCGAACCACCGCTGTCAGTGGACGTCACGGCGACATCCCAACCAACCTTGAACCTTCGAGCCCTCCGGCGTTCGAGCACAGCAACCTCCAGTCGAATTCTCACTACGATCACATGCCATGATCCCGGAACCGTCCAGGGTTCATCGCGAATATAGCGCATGGCGTCTCCCCGCGCTATGCTTTTGCGGACGATCGTTCCTGATATCGAATCTCTTCCAAGTCTCTCACTTCTTTACCCATGCGTGATAAATTGGGAATCGCCGGTGTCTTCCTTGATGCTTGAATAAAGTTTCGCTGTGCTGTGCGCTCGCCCCGTATTACGGGCAACCGGTGGTCAATGACGCTCTGGTTCCCGGGCCCGCAAGTGCATTATTAAAAAGGGGAATAGCTGGATCAGACAACGCAGGATGTCTCTTTGTCTGCTTACTGGCCACCGACCGAATTGGCGCTTATTTGAGGGAAGACTACTCAGAGGATGAGATCGTCCTGGATTTGCTTCGATTCTCGCCGAACGAGATGGATCGCTCGGCTCGCCTGGACTGATCCCGCCGTGACGTACGGCTCGAGTCAATCGAGAAACGACCGAAACCGATAAGACGAGATACTGGAAGCCGGCGGGCGGACGCGGGCCCTAGCTCCCTTCTTACCGGCGAGGCGTCAACCTTTGGCAGCATCGCTCAGGCGATGAATTCGTTCCGCGGAGCTTCCGGCTTTACGAACCCCCCGGCGTCTCCGCCACCAAAGTCGGAAAGGGAAAGCAACAGATTCTGGCGGTTGGTTGAATAGGCCATTCCATCGTTGAGCGTAATGGTACCTAATCGAATCAACCGCTCCAGCTCCATATCAAAGAGCTGCATTCCTTCCAGGTTGCCGTCCCGCATTGCATCATAGAGGGACTTCCCTTCCTTCTCTCCCTTCTCGATATATTCACGGGTGCGGGCTGTAGATTTGAGAATCTCAACCGCGGCAATGCGGCCGCGCCCATCGGCGCGCGGGATGAGCCTTTGCGAAACAATATATCGGAAGGCTCCGGAGAGCCTGAGCCGAATTATGTGCTCCTGGCTCTTCGGGAAGAGACCTATGAGTCGTTCGACGGTCTTAACCGCATCCGTGGTGTGCAGGGTAGACAAGACAAGATGGCCCGTCTCGGACGCTTCCAATGCTACTTCTACGGTTTCCAGGTCGCGGATTTCGCCCACCAGGATCACCTTTGGCGCCTGTCGAAGGGCGGCCCTCAGCGCATAAGCAAAGTTGGGTGTGTCTGAATGCAATTCCCTCTGGTGCACAGTACACTTCTTATGGCGGTGCATGAACTCGATGGGGTCTTCGATTGTCACGATGTGGTAGTACTTTGTGTCGTTGATCAAGTCGATAATGGCCGCAAGCGTCGATGACTTGCCCGATCCTGTCGGTCCGGTCACCAGGACGATGCCATTCTTAAGGTCGGCGACCTCCTTAAGAATGACGGGAATTCCGAGATCTTCAAACGACGGAATTTCGTCAGGCACAACCCTCATCACGATTGCGTGGGTTCCCCGCTGTTTGAAGATATTCACGCGAAATCTCGAGAGGCCGGGAAGGCTGAAAGAGAGATCGGCCGAACCGTTCGTCTCCAGCGAGTCCTCGGCGGCTTTGTTAGTGCCGATCAGCGCCTTTGCTATTCCAGCAGTGTGGGCGGGCGTCAGCATCTCCATTCCAGGTAGATTGACTGCTGTGAGTTTTCCTATCAGTTCCACTTGAGGTGGACGGCCCGGCGAAAAAATAAGGTCTGAAATCTTATTCGATACAGATAGCATTTGCTGAATTACTTGAGAGAAGTTGATCGTCGACATCTATGCCAATCCCCAAGACGGAAGAGATCCCGCCAGCCATTGTTCGATTGATTCGAGTCAAGCAGGGGCCGCTCCAGAACTCTGATGTGAAACGGCGAGGGGCAGGCTTATTGCGCCAAAGAAATAGATTAAGGGCCAATGATCCGAGACAAACACGATATTAGCGCTAAATTTGCTATTGTCAACAGTAGAAGCCCGGCACCTTGCGGCCTGGAATGTTCGAGCCCTGCTCCTACAATGCAGGAGTATCAGCTGGACCGATTTCAAAGTCAGACGAGTGATCTAGCGAACGCTATCCAGCCAGTTGAGCCCATTAGTCGGCTTACCTGCCTCCACTCCTGACTCCGCGCCGACTACTTTCCAGTTAGCCTCTCAAATGTGTAAAAAGCCTCGCCGCGTACGACCGAGCCAAGATACCGCCACTTGCCCTCAATGATGCTTCCCGGCTTCACTCCTTTTAGCGCTTTGGTGCCACCGTCGACTATCTGATCGACTTCTGCCCCAACCACAACATGAAGCTCTGGAATCCGGTCTTCGCCCGTCTCTCGGGCAATACTCAAGACGGTCTGGCGAAGGACCGCTATCCGGTTCCTGGATCGAACGTAGTCCTTTCGCAGAATCTCATCATGTCGGATCTGAAAATCCAACTCGACCTCTTCCTGGTGCATCAACTCGAGAAAGGCCGTGACTTCCGGGCCAAAACGATCTGAGTGGTTGGAGTGAACCGCCTGACCTCGCGCAGCCGCTGAACAAATGACGGCTGCTCCGATCAGGACGAAGAGTCTTACACCGATCATGCTTCGCATCTCACGAGTCTCGCAGGCCGCTAAGAGTCCTTCGGTGGAGGTCCATCCACGCCGACCGGTACGATTCATCCTTGATTGCAGGAATCAAGTAATTCGATCGGATGAAGCACCTCGACCTTCAATCCCTCCAGCAGGATTCCGGCGCCTATCTGCATTATGCAGCCCGGATTTCCGGTGACTACTACTTCAGCCCCGCTGGCGCGAATGGCTGCAATCTTGGACGACAGGATATCCGAACTCAGCTCAGCGTGCTGTAGATTGTAGATACCTGCGCCACCGCAACAACTGTCATAGCCCGGCAGCGGAATAATCTCGACGCCGGGTATCGATTTCAGAAGATCAATCGGGGCGTCGGTCACCCGTTGTGCGTGCATCAAGTGGCACGGAGCATCGTAGGCGATCCGTCTTTCGAGCACCCCGTCGCCGCGCTTGAATCCGACCTCGACCAGGAATTCCGAGATATCCCTGACCTTCGAACTGAATTGAGAGGCAGGCTCGGAAAACTCTGGATCCGCCTCGAGCAGGGCAGCGTATTCCTTCATCGCCGCGCCGCAGCCGGCAGAATTCACGATAATCCGGTCGCATCCACTCGCAAGGAAGGCCTCAATGTTCCTACGGGCAAGATGCCTGGCCGTTTCGATCTCTCCGGAGTGGGCATGTAAGGCCCCGCAGCAAGTCTGCGAGTCGACCCCAACAAGTTCACAGCCGCTCTGCTCCAGCACTCGCTCGGTTGCGCGGTTGACATGAGTGAATAGACCCTCCATTACACAGCCACGAAGTACTCCGACCCGCATACCGACAGCGTTAGGTTCAGGCTCTGCCCCCTCCCCCGCTCTGGAGCCTCGCGCCCGCGTGTCTTTGAAACTGGAGCGGCTCGCAAGCAACAACGCAAGGGCGAGGCGACTCCTCCCTTGAAGACCACCCGACTCGAATATGAGACGCGCCAGACCGCTGTCTCTCATCCATCTGGCGAACAACATACCCACACCCAACAGGAACGAACTCGTAAAGACATGATTGAGAACGAAACGGATAAGAAACGCCTGGCCCGAACGGCGGGCCGAATTGGCCTCAGCGACTTCGACACGGGCGGCCTCCAGCAACTGGCCGTACGGTACGCCCGAGGGACAAGCGCTCTCACAGGCCCGACAACCGAGACAGAGATCTATGTGCGATATGAAAGTGTCGGCAACCGCCAGCCTTCCCTCAGCCACTCCGCGCATTAGATAGATTCGCCCGCGCGGAGAGTCGTTCTCGTTTCCAAGGACGCGATAAGTAGGGCACGACGGCAGACAGAGCCCGCAGTGAACGCAGGTCAAGAGACTCTCCGAGTTCTCCTCGAGCAGAGAAGGAAGACTCGATTGCGTTCTATCTCTTTCCATTACCTTCGACATGTTTGATTGCCGTCCGCTCAAAAGTTCTATTGGGTAAAGTCCCTTTTGATGTACTCAAATGCCACAAACGAAACGGCCGGAATTCAATATGGCCCTGGGATCGAACCGTTCCTTAACCGCTCTCATCAGCTCCGCCGTAGCTCCGATCTCGCCCCAGGCG
>DASYSA010000220.1:0-22750 GCA_036003885.1 Blastocatellia bacterium
CCCTGAGCCAACTTCATAGACGAGGTTCCGCCTTGCTGATCTACCGTCGGGCTATCCTGCACGAAGAAGAGCCGACGTGGCGCCGTCTAACATCTCGCTGACCCAATACGCGAAAAGCGCTGCGGAGTCACCTGACTGTTATGCGCAATTATTCCTCAACGCTTCTCCGCGAATCATAGTAGTTCTTAGTGTAGGAGGCATCCTCTTAGACGCGAAATGATCGTTAGCACGCGCTTCGGCTGTACAGACCAACACCATCTGGTAAAATCTCCCGTCGGCGGGCGAACCCAGTTGAGTAGTGCGAGCAATCCAAAATCTAGCGTTCAAAGAAACTCCACGAAAAATCCAAGAGCGAAACCAGGTGACGTGATGATGGGAACTCTCTGGCAGGACTTGCGCTACGGCGCGCGAATGTTGATCAAAGCCCGGGGCTTCACTGCAATCGCCGTGTTGTCATTGGCCCTGGGTATCGGAGCGAACACCGCATTGTTCAGCGTGGTGGATGTACTACTGCTCAAAATGCTGCCAGTCAAAGAGCCGGAGAGGCTGGTGCTTTTCAAATCGGTTGCCCCCCGCGAATTCAGCGCGGGCAGTTACACCGGCAATTCGAACACCGACCCCGCGACGGGGATGCGCTCCATGACCTCGTTTCCGTATCAGAGTTTTCAGCGGATGCGCGAAGAGGAGAGCGCGCTCTCGGATGTCTTTGCATTCGGCAATGTAGGCTTGAACGTGAGCGCCGACGGGCACGCCGACGTCGCTAGCGGACAAGCTGTGTCAGGCAACTACTTTGCAGGTCTGGGCGTGCAACCGCTGCTCGGACGCGTATTGAATGACGAAGACGACAAACCTGCCGCGGCCGCCGCCGCCGTACTTAGCTATCGATACTGGAAGCAGCGCTTCGGCGGCAATCCAGCGGTCATCGACTCGCAGATCAACCTCAACAACGTCGCGTTCACGATCATTGGAGTCACGCCACCGGGCTTTGAAGGCACGATGCAAGCAGGCTCGACGCAGGATGTAACAATCGCGATCGCCTGGGAGCCGCAAGTATACGTCGATCGCGAACGATCGAACATGAACGGCGCCGGCGTCTGGTGGTTGCGCTTGATGGGCCGCTTGAAACCCGGCGCGGCGCCCGAACAGGCGCGTGCGCAATTGGAAAATGCTTTTCACCAGTCGGTAATCGACCATCGCGCAGCACGGCAAACGCAGGCTCGGGCGGCCGGAGCAACCGCGATCAGGGATTTGGATCCGCAACAGTATCCGCGCCTGTTTCTCGAACCCGGCGGACAAGGCGAAATGAATTCACGAAAGTATTATGCGCGGTCGCTGTATATGCTGCTTGGAGTCGTCGGGTTGGTGCTGTTGATTGCCTGCGCAAACGTTGCGAATCTACTGCTGTCCCGCGCGGCTGCGCGGCAAAAAGAGATCGGCATACGCCTGGCGCTTGGCGCGAGCCGCTGGCGTTTGATCCGGCAGCTGCTTACCGAAAGCGTGCTGATCGCTGCGATGGGCGGGTTGACCGGGATTCTGTTTGCGATCTGGATCAAAGACGGAGTCCTGGCCGTGAACGACTGGGGCGGGCGCGGCATGCGCGCCCTGGAACCTCAGCTCAATTTGCGCGTGCTCGGGTTCACCCTGGCGCTCTCGTTGGTGACGGGGGTTGTATTCGGCCTCGCGCCCGCGTTGCGTTCGACGAAAGTGGATTTGACGCCGGCGCTGAAAGACAGCGCGCGCAGTTCGAGTTCCGCGTCACGTTCGCTGTTGAGCAGAGGCCTGGTTGTCTTTCAAGTCGCCCTCTCGTTATTGCTGCTGGTCGGCGCCGGTCTGTTCCTGCGAACGCTGCTGAATCTGCAGCGGGTCGAGCCAGGCTTCAACGCGCAGAATCTTTTGTTGTTCGGTGTCCAGCCGGCACTGATCGGTTACAAGGACGAGAAGCTGTCGGATCTTTATCAACAGATGACCGAACGCCTGGAAGCCGTGCCTGGCGTGCAAGCGGTCACCTTCTCGCGCACGGCCCTGCTGTCACAGAGCAGTAGTTCGCGCGACCTCTTTTTGCGCAGCGCCTTGAATGTCCCGCCGGACTCCGAGGGGCGGATCAAATCGAGCGGTGAGGTATACATCCACCAGGTGCGCGAGAACTTCCTCGAGGCGATGGGGATTCAGCTTCTTGCCGGACGTGCGCTGAGGGCGGAAGATGATGCCCGCGCTCCAAGAGTTGTAGTCGTCAACCAGACTTTCGCAAACAAGTATTTCCCTGATGAAAGCCCGGTCGGGAAGCGCTTCACCTTCGACCCTACCAAACCCGACCAGGTCGAGATCATCGGACTCGCCCAGGACGCGAAGTACGCCCGCCAGCGTGACGAGATCCCGCCGACGGCTTATGCATCCTGGCGACAGGAGATTCGTTCAATGGGCGGCGTAACTTTCGAGGTGCGGACCGCCGGCGACCCTGGGGTCGCCATCGCCGCCGTCCGCCAGGCTGTCGCCGAAATCGACGGCAACTTGCCGCTCAACAACGTCAAGACTCAAATCGAACAGGCCGACGAGACACTGCGGATGGAACGGCTCTTCGCCAAACTGCTGACGCTCTTCGCAGCGCTCGCGCAACAACTCGCCGCGATAGGCCTGTTCGGCGTTATGGCGTACGCCGTTTCGCAACGCACACGCGAAATCGGCATTCGCATGGCGCTGGGGGCCGATCGCCGCGATGTGCTGAAGATGATTTTGCGGCAGGGGATGACCCTCGCCATGCTCGGCGTTGTTCTTGGGCTCGCGGTCGCATACGTACTGACGAAATATCTGGAGAGCGCGCTGGATTTGAAGAGCATGCTTTACGGAGTGACGGTGAGCGACCCGCTGACTTACGGCGTGATTGCCGTGGGCTTGACGCTGGTGGCGCTGGCGGCTTGTTACGTTCCGGCGCGCCGGGCGACAAAAGTCGATCCGATGATTGCGCTGCGATATGAATGATCCTGCAGAAGCGGACATGCGACTACCTCATTGAGACCCTCGTGAAACTTTTACCTTCTTAACTGGAAGAGCATCCCTTTCTCAGAATCGTCTTGCCCAGAAATGCCTTTGGTTGCCCTGGAGAGTCCTCGGTGTGCGCTCCAAACCCACGGACATCCTATCCGAGAAAACAGCTCGCAGACTCGTACAGACTCACTCTGGATCAGATCCTTCAGGTAGGGTTCGACGCAAAGGTTTCCACTTCCCATAAAATGTTTGAATAATCCATCGACGGCAGGGATACGTTAACGTAAGAGATCAATGATGGATGATCAAGCGGCGATTGAAAGATGCAGAGCGGGAGACAAGGAGGCATTCCGACATGTCGTCGAACACTACCAGGCCGAAGCCATCGGCCATGCCATCGCCATCCTCGGCAACCGCGAAGACGCCATGGACGCCGTTCAAGAAGCATTCATCGATACTTTTCAGGCACTCGACCGGATCGATCTCACGAGGCGGTTCTATCCGTGGTTCTACGTCGTTCTTCGAAACCGTTGTTATAAGCTGGCCGCGGTGCGAAAGAAACGAGAGATGAGCAGATCGTATGATTTGGAGATCGTGGCACCGACACCAGGCATCCGGCCTGAGGACGCGATTGTACTAGAGCAGGCGATGCTTGAATTACCGATGCAGGACAGGGAACTAATCACCTTAAGACATTTAGATGGGCTCTCATACGAAGAGCTGGCGGAGAGGCTGGAAGTCCCGCAAGGAACGGTCATGAGCCGGCTTTACTATGCGCGCAAGAGATTGCGAGAGAAGCTGGCGCGCCATTCGTTCACAGGATTTTCTGAGGGTTGAACTATGACCAAACTGAATTGCGAATCTGTATGCATCGCAGCGATGGCGACAGCAGACGGCTATGTCTCCGAGATGTCGTCTGATCAAGTCGAGGCGCATCTCGCAGACTGCTCCGACTGCCGTCGGGAGGTTGGGCAAATGCGGGCGCTTTCCAGCTTGCTAGACGCGCAAGAGCGGCGGCAGCGGCCTGAGGATGTTTGGAAGCTCGTCGAACTGCGACTGGCTGATCGTTCACCTGCGCGGCGTACTTCCCACGCCTGGCATCCATTCTTGCTCCTCGGTGTATTACTGGTCGGCTACCGAATCGTGGAGATGGTACCGGAGCGCGACTTCGGCTTCATGTTCAAACTTGTGCCCTTACTCTTTGTGATCGCAGCCTTCCGTTATCTCAGAGAGAACCCGTTCAAGATCGATTCCGAACTCAGGCTCGAAGGAGAGTGACAAGATGAGTGAGAGTAACAAAGAGAGTCAGGCGCACATCGTGCTGGGACAGAAATATGCCTATGCAACCATCTCTCTAATTCTGGGCATTGCCTGCTTCATTAATCTCGCTGGGATGGAGAAAGCGGTATTGGCTGTGATCTTCGCTCGGCTGGCGCTCAAATCCTCACCCGCCCCAGCGCTCACGGCCCGCCGGATATGGGCGCAGACGGGGCTCGTACTGGGAATAGCAGTGCTGCTTGTGGTCCCGACGATAATCATTCTTAACCTTGATCGGTTGCGCGTGATCGTTGAAGCCTTAATGAAATTAGGCAATGGGAAATGACATCCAACGCGCAACTGTGGATGAAGACCATGTCTGATGAGGTTGAACTCCAAGAGTAAAAACAATGAACAAACATTCTTTTCTTCTTGCTCTCGCGATTCTAATCACGTTAACCGTTATGAGCATTTCCAGCGCTCAATCTACACTTCAAAATGGCTCACCGGGCACACACGCTGCGGAGACGACTTTCATCGCCGAACCGATCACCGTTGTGACTCCAACCGGGACATTGTACGGCACGCTTGAATTGCCGCATTCGCGTTCGCCGGTACCCGTCGTCTTGATCATTGCTGGTTCAGGGCCAACCGACCGCAACGGAAACTCCCCCCTGCTAAAGGGCGCTAACAACAGCCTCAAACTGCTGGCAGAGGGCCTGGCAGCTCAGGGCATCGCTTCAGTGCGTTATGACAAGCGCGGAATCGGTGAGACCGGAAAGGCAATGCTGCTGGCTGCTGAAAAGGCGAAGACGATCCTCCGCGAGGAAGATCTCAGCTTTGAGACCTATATTGATGACGCGGTCTGGTGGGGCAAACAGCTACGTGCTGATCGTCGTTTCTCATCATTGACGGTACTCGGTCACAGTGAAGGTTCTTTAATCGGCATGGTTGCCGCTCAGAGAGTGGGTCCACGTGCATATGTGTCCCTCGCCGGCGCAGGTCGTCCTCTTCAACAAATCATCCTGGAGCAAGTTAAATCGCGTTTGCCACCCGATTTGCTGAAGGCGACCGAAGATATTCTCGAGCAGCTTGCAGCAGGCAAGAGAGTCGAATCCGTGCCATCGGCATTGAACGTCCTATTTCGTCAGAGCGTCCAGCCGTATCTGATCTCATGGCTTCGTTACGATCCGGTAAAGGAGATTGCCAAATTGCATATCTCCGTGCTGATTGTACAGGGTACGACCGATGTACAAGCCAGTTTGCGAGATGCAAAGGCTCTCACGGGCGGCAACTCCGCGGCAACCTTATTATTGATTGACGGAATGAATCACGTGCTCAAGACAGTGCCCAATGAACCGGACAAACAAACATCCTCGTACAGTGACCCCACACTACCTGTTTCCCCCGGTCTCATCAGCGGGATCAGTCGATTCGTAAACGAGGCAAAAGGGCAAACTCCTTTACGTTGAATTCTGTCATCAGGCTTCTCCCTGAGATTATTCATGGATCGCGCTCCTGGATTTGGTTTGTAACCAGGTGGCAAGATGAGTGTCGGGGAGTGAGGAAAGATGAAGTTGCAACAAGCAACACAAAGACCAGTAAGACGCGACCAACCGAGCGGCGCAATTTCGACATCGCCAGGACGCGCTATCTCGTCACTCAGTCAGGCCACTGCTTGGCACAGGCTGAACTGCTTCAGGCACAGTCAACAGTTCGTGCTCGTCGGCTGCGATCACCGCACCAGGCGAGGTCCGCTCGGCGACGTCGCGCACACGTGCAACGAGCGCCGCAGCTACAAGCAGGCTAGCACCCCCGAGCATCACGACGTAAAGCGGATTGTTGTCGAAGACGTGCCTGACGAGCGGCTGAAACGTGAGGGACGCCACGATCTCGGGAATGACGATGAAGAAGTTGAAGATGCCCATGTAGACGCCCATTCGCGCGGGCGGCAAAGCTCCAGACAGAATTGCATAAGGCATCGACAGAATGGAGGCCCATGCGATGCCTACGCCGACCATCGTCAGCAGCAGCAGGTACTGATTGTGAATCAAGTAGGTCGATAGCAGGCCGACACCTCCGCAGACCAGGGAGATTGCGTGAACTGTTTTTCGACTCGTGGCGGCGGCGATCTTCGGCAACAGGAATGCGATGACGAAACAGACAATCGAATACGCTGCGAAGCAGATACCGCCCCACTCGCCGCCTTCCGCGAAGCGCGCAGAGCTTGCGTCGCTCGCGCCGAAGACGTGCCGCGAAGTCATTAAGCCGAAGAACATCCACATACAAAAAAGCCCTAACCAGGTGAATATCTGAACCACCGCAAGCTGCTTCATTGTCTGCGGCATCTCACGCAAGGCACCGGCAATCTCTCTCAACAATTCGCGCACTACATTAATCAGCTTTCTCAAAATACCGCCCGTGCCGCGCGTCTCTGCCTGCTTGCGGCGAAACTCCTCGAGGTTTTCAGGCGGGTACTCTTTGGATGTGATTACAGTCCACAATACACAAAAGACAAAAGCCGCCGCCCCGATCTTGAACGAATATTGAACCGTGAGAGGAATGCCGCTCGCCGTTCTTCCGGTCACGCCGAGCTGTCGAAAGCAATACGGCAACCCGTTGGCGAGGGTCGCGCCGATGCCGATGAAGAAACTCTGCATCACAAATCCGATCGTGCGCTGGTCCACGTTCAGCTTGTCTGCTACGAAAGCGCGAAAGGGCTCCATGCTGATGTTGATACTCGCATCCAGAATCCATAGCAGGCTTGCTGCGATCCACAACGCAGTTGAATCGGGCATAAAGAACAGAGCCACGCTCGACAGAATTGCACCAGTGAGAAAGTAGGGTCGGCGACGACCTAATCGATTCCAGGTCCGGTCGCTCATCGACCCAATGATCGGCTGGACGATCAAGCCCGTCATTGGCCCTGCGAGCCAGAGAATTGGAATGCGGTCAGGGTCGGCGCCGAGATATGTGTAGATCGCGCTCATGTTGGCGAGTTGCAGACCCCAGCCAAACTGGATTCCCAGAAACCCAAAGCTCATATTCCAGATTTGCCAGAAGCTCAATCGGGGTTTTTGCATGGTCGGCTCCTTACTCGTGTGTCGAGAGTTCATCGCCGAACGAGAATGCCCGCGCCCTGGCGGGGGGAAGCTCACCTTGAGCTTGCCGGATTCCACGAGCACATCTCCATCGCTCACCGATTGATATCACATCGCGCTTCGATTCCTCAATACGCCTCTCGGTCAACCGGCAGCTTGAAGCCAGGGGTCAGCCCTAATAGAATTCAGGCTCAACGCTGAATCAATCTAGAGTCGGGGGGTCGATTTGAAAAAACTCTGGAGCCGCTCCGCGTGGATCTGCTGTCAAGCAGTTCTAATATCGTCTTTAGCGCCAAACGTCGAGGGCCAAACCGTGCCCACGTTGGTTAAGAAGTTCGCGCTAAAGAAGAGCGGATTGGAGCTTGAGAGGCGCACTCAGCCTGGCTCATTCTTCGATGTGGTCGGGCGTCGCTCCGCGGTCTTCGGCTACGAGAACCGCTCGCTTGAAGCGTGGGTCTACCCGCTCAAAATCCTCGACGACTTCAACCTCTCGTTTCAGCTCCAGGGTTATCCTCTGGACATTCACGGACCCGAGATAACGGTCGCGATCAACGCGCGCCCGGAGGCTACGACCTTCACTTATTCTCACGCTGCGTTCACCGTACGCCAGACAATCTTTGCACCGGTCGAAGAGCAGGGGATAGTAATGCTTCTTGACGTTCAGTCAGTCTTGCCGATGATCATCACAGGATCGTTCAGGCCGAAGCTCCGTCTGATGTGGCCTGCGGGACTGATGACCGGATGGCAAGGCTGGAATGAGAAGGAGCACGTCTACACAATTGGAGAAGAGACCAACCGATTCGTCGGGATTATCGGCTCGCCCGGCGCGCGCGATATCTCCTTGATGCCATATCAGGAAGAGCCTCGAGACGTTCCGGTCCGTTTTGTCATCGAGACCGCGCCCGAAGCGATGAGCTCTCATTTTGTTCCCATCGTTATCGCGGGCAGCATCGAAGGCCGCGCGAAGGCAAAGGCAACATACGACAAGATCCTCAACGCAGCCCAGTCGCTTTATGAAAACAACGTGGCCTACTACAAGCGGTTCGAGCAGGAAACCGTGAGTGTCCAGACTCCTGATGAGAGGGTCAACACGGCGTTTCAATGGGCGAAGGTCGGAGTGGACAAAGGCCTCGCCACCAACCCGCATCTCGGCAGCGGTCTGCTTGCAGGCTTTCGAACTTCGGGGGAGAGCGAGCGTCCGGGCTTTGCCTGGTTCTTCGGACGAGACGCGCTCTGGACCGCGCTTGCCATCACATCGTATGGCGACTACGCGGCCGTCCGCACGGCTCTGGATTTTCTAAAGAAGTTTCAGCGGGACGACGGGAAAATCCCCCATGAAATTTCACAGAGCGCGGCTCTGATTCCGTGGTTCAAAGACTATCCTTACCCGTGGGCAAGCGCCGACGCGACTCCTCTGTACATCATCGCTCACGGGGACTATTGGCGAACGAGCGGCGACCTCGACTTCATAAAGAAAAACTGGGACTCGATCGTGAAGGCATATCGATTCACCGCCGCGACCGACACCGATGGCAATGGCCTGATCGAAAACACCAACTTCGGACACGGCTGGGTAGAAGGTGGCGCGCTCTATCCGCCACACGAAGAGATTTACATGCAGGGCTTGTGGATCGAAGCACTTGGTTGCATTGCCGAGCTTGCCGATCGGTTGAACGATGGCAAGCTCGCAGCCGAAGCGCGAACTGCTGCTGAACGCGGGCGCGCTGTAACCGAGAAAACCTATTGGCTCGCCGATCGCGCCTACTACGCGTTCGCTACTAATCGCCCGCAAGCGGCGCCTCGCGAGGCCGAGCCCGGGCCGAATCGCGAACGCCGGCAGTCGCGTTTGAACGAGATCAGTAAGACAAGGTTGATAGATGAAGACACGGTGCTGCCGGCAGTGCCTCTCTTGTGGCGAACGCTTCAGGACGAACGCGCGCAGTCTGAGATTGACCATCTGGGAAGCGGCTCAATGGCTACTGACTGGGGAGCGAGAATAATCTCGAATCGCAGCCAGATCTATGATCCGCTGTCGTATCACTATGGTTCGGTGTGGCCGCTGTTCACGGGTTGGGCGTCGATGGGGGCATATCGTTACGGACGCCCGCACGTCGGCTATCAAGCTCTGATGGCAAACGCGCTGCTCACTTACGACGGCGCCCTCGGCTACGTGACCGAGTTGTTGTCGGGTGATTTCAACTCGGCGTTCGGCAGATCATCACACCATCAAGTCTGGTCCGAGGCTATGGTTGTTACGCCCATCGTGCGTGGATTGCTCGGAATCGAGATCAGCGAAGGAGGCCGCCGTTTGAGCTTCGCGCCGCAGTTGCCCGCTGACTGGGACCGTGTCCAGGCGCGTGGCGTTTCAGTGGGCGATGCGCGATACGATCTAAGCCTTGACCGAACTACGGGCCGCGAGACGATCAAGGTCGAGCGTCGCGTCCAGATCAATGCCGCCACCGCTGCGCGGATCATTATCGCACCTGCGTTTCCGCTCGACGCCAGGATTCGTGGCGTCGCCGTAAATGGGAGCGCGGTCAAGTTTGAAACACGGCGAACGGGTGACGTCCAGCGCATCGAGGTCATCTTGAATGCCGAAGCATCAATGAGCGAGATCGTATTCACCTATGATGAAGGAACAGACGTCTACGTCGAGCGTGAAGCGCTTCGACCGGGCGCAAGCAATGAGGGTCTCCGCATTTTGCGTTCGCGTGCGGAAGCCAACGCGCTGGGTCTAACGCTCGAGGGTCTCGGAGGGCGAACGTACTATCTGCGAGTGCGAACACCACGGCGCGTTGGTGAAGCAAGCGGTGTCAAGGTCAGCAGTGCAGCAGGAAGTGCGGATCAACAATTATTAGTCACGTTCGATGGCCCACCGGGTACGTACGTGCGCCGAGAAGTAATCGTACCAATGCTGGCTCGGTAACGATTATGGTATCTAAAACGATGCTACCGCCCTCGCGGCACGCTGGAAGCGTGCGTACCCAGGTTGCTGTGCTTGTATTGCTGTGCTTACCGGGACCTTTTATTGCGCAGTCGACCGGGACAGCCGAGCACTCGCGCTCGCTTGAAAGAAGCGGGCAGTTGCTATTTGAGAGCGGGGTATTACTCTATCGACGCGAGGCCGCGGCAGATAAGCGCGAGGCTCTCTCTTTTTTCCTGCGCGCGGCTGAAGATTTCAAAGCTGCCGGCGCGGTGGGCAAACATGCGACAGCGATGCTATTGGCGGGCTTCGCATCGAAGAGCCTCTCAGAGGACCGTGAGGCGCTTGGCTATTTCAAAAGCGCGCTGCTTCTGTTTCAGAGAGCGAAGCATCATTCCGGCGAGATAGACGCGCTCATCCATATCGGCGTCGCTCACTATCATCTTGGAGAGATGGAGGAAGCGCTCGATCAACTTAATCAGGCGTTACAGCTTTCACGCAAGCTGCGCGAGCGCCGCGGAGCGGCCAATGCATTATGTGTAATTGCTCAGGTGTATACAGCGAAGAAAGAACTGCAAAAAGCTATTGATGCTTACAACGAGGCGCTGCCGCTGCTGAAGGCGCTCAACGACCGCGATGCCGAAGAGCGGGCCTCCAATAACCTTCAACTAATCACGACCGAGCTGCGCAACCAGCAAAAGAGTAAGAATTAGAGCGATCAGTTTCTGAAGGGGCGGAGCCACGAATTGCACGAATTCCGCGAATGATCACGAATAATTCCCCAATTCGTGGTTCCGTCCTCAGATTCCTCGTCCCGGCCTTAATTTCATCAGACGGTACTAGTAAGCTTCTAATTATTCTTCCCGATCTGTGCCCGCGCGCGTTTCAGATTCTCTCTTGCCTCGGGATGGTCGGGATTGATGCGAAGGGCCTGCTCGAAGTGAGCCACAGCACTCGCCAGGTCTCTCCGAATCGCGAACACTTTGCCCAGGTTGTTATGGGCGTTAGCGTGATTTGGGTTGATGCGGAGCGCCTGTTCGAAGTGACTGAAAGCCTGATCAAGATTTCCCTGAATCGCGAGCGCCTCACCAAGATTGTTATGAGCGTCCGCGTCGTCAGGTTGACTCCTCAACACCTCGCCAAAGTGGATGATCGCTTCCTCAGGTTTGCCCTCCGATAAAAGCAAGTTCCCAAGGTTGTAGCGCGCGTTTACGTAATCGGGCCTGATGCGAAGGGCCTCACGAAAGTGGGTGGCGGCTTCTTCCAACTTGTCTATAGACTGAAGCGCGGCACCGAGATTGGTATGTGCTACTGCGTCGTCGGGCTTAACTCGCAAGGCTTCACGGAAATGGCTGATTGCCTCTTGAGGCTTCGACTGTGACAGAAGTATCGAACCGAGATTGAAGTGCGCTGTAAAATCGGCTGGGTATTTTTTCAACCGCTGTCGCATTAGAGACTCTTGCAGAAGGATTCGCACATCGGCGCGCGCGCGCGGCAGGACTTGAATCCACAGGTGGCTCATCTCATCTGAGGATCTGTCGCCGGCAACAACGCGCTTTGGAGGATGATTCGGGTTGCGAACGTTCTCCGCGGAATTATCGTAGCTGTAGCGCATCGAGATGATTGTTCCTTTGGGCAAGAAGATCGGTTTGGTATATCGGTAGACCCCTTGCCAGCTGATGTCCCAGTCCTTGATTCGGATCAGCCACTTCTTCGTGCCATCTGGAAGAGTCGCAAATCCCTGAAGGTCTTTACCCAGATAGTGAGCGTGCGGGTAGACGGCCAACACGTCCACGTCAACAGGCAACTGGATTTCGTCTGTTACCACGAAGTCTTTCTTTCCGGCGGGAATGTCGAGCGCACCGTCGCGTTCGAGCTGCAAGAGCATCGGAAACCGAGTCGGCGCCTTATCGGTAAAATAGAGTCCGACGCTCGGCTGGATTACTTCGGGCTTCCCCGATGGCTGCAAATGCATGTTAAGAACGAGGTCAGTCGCCTTATCTATTCGCCAGGCCATATCGTCTGGTTCCGTATGAGGGGGAGTGCCGGGTTTCCAGAACAGGAAATGGCTATCCGGCTCAAAGGTCTCAGACTCCATCGTCAAATCCATCCCGCCGAAACCGACTTCGGGGTCTTGCTCGTCGCGGTACCGCGATACGCCTGTACGGTCAATCAGTATGTTAGCGTGATGAACGATCTTCTTATTTCCCGGTAGTATCTCTACGGCTCTTACGTAACGCGGCGCGGAGACGGGGACCGGAATCACGAAATTGCGGAACACGTCTGAGCCTCCGGCTGCAAGCGTGTAGGCTTGCGCCGCCTTGATGACAAGATCCGGCTGACCGAGTTGCCATCCCTCACTGAACTTCGGCGCGGGAGTAGCGGTCGATCCGACGCCTTCGGCTGCTCCTTGCTCTACCCATTGCTGAATAGATCTGATCTGCTCATCGGTCAGACGACGTTCACCGATGAAATCACCATATCCTGGTTCCGGCGGCCAGGGCGGCATGTAGCGGCTCCTGGATACGATGGCAATCTGTTTAGCGCGCTTCTTAACATCATCGTAGCCGAGCAGGCTAAAAGGACCCGGCCCGCCCGGATGATGGCACTCCGCACAACTCTGAAAGATGATCGGAGCGATGTCTTTGTTGAAGGTCAACAGGGCTGCCTTATGTGGGGCTTTGGCGTCCCGCGGGCTCGTCTGAGCGAAGGCAACCGCGGCTGCAAAGATGACATGAAGAATGGCGAGCTTGATTTTCCGGCTCATCGCAAATCAGGGATGAAGCAACCGATCGCATCGGTAGTCTTGTTTGTAATCTGCTTTCCTTTGAGCATCGCTTCCAGGACTTGCTCGAGATCGCGCGTCGTAGGCGCAGGCCGCGCTTTGCCGAAGGCGACGTACCGGTCGTCAATCCGTCCGCGGTAGACCATCCGGCCACCGGGTGCGAAGACAGCGGCCTCTGGAGTCACCTGCGCTCCGGTCATCTTGACGAGCTTGTGCTCCGGGTCGCGTAGGGCGCTCAAGCGGTACTCGTATTCTTTCATGTGATTGCGAATAATCACGCTCGTCTCACCCGGGTCCGGATAGACCAGCCAGAACCTGACGCCGCTTTTGGCGAACTTCTCATGTAGCCGTCGCAGTTCGGGCGCGTAGCGATTCGAGATGGGGCAATCCGTGCGGATGAAGATAAGGACTATGGCTTTGGCGTCCTTCGCTCGTAGCGGTTCGATCTGGCGGCCATCCAGATCGAGAAGTTGGAGCCCGGTCGCTGCCGGCTCGTCCGCAAAGACGACAACCGCTCCCAGCAAGATCGCTGCGACTGAAAGCGAAAAACGGTTAATACGACTGCTTAACACTCGCTACCCCTGAGGTGAACAGTCGAGCATTATACACCTGCCCCGAACAAAAATGAGTGGCTGATTCGAGACCGAACTCAATCTCAAATCAGCCACTCGGGTTTTGCTGCAGCTTGGCGAGCCGCAGACGATTAGAAGGCGAAGCGCAAGCCGAACTGGAACTGCCGCATCTGCGCGCCGGGAGCAAGTCCGTTGATATGCCCTGCGTTGCTGCCGCAGTCCACACACGAATCCGGTTGTCCGAGGTTGACGTGGTTGAACAGGTTGAACGCCTCTATTCGGAACTCCAGCTTCTTGGTTTCGGAAACCTGGAATTTCTTGAACAGCGACGCATCGGTGTTGAAGTAGTGAGGCCCGCGAAGGGTGTTGCGGCCGACGTTTCCGAATTGGCCACTGGCCGCTTTAGCCCACGGAGTTCCTGGACCAATGCCTACCTTGAACCAGTTAAACTGAGTCTTGTCGCCATCCGGATCGCCGGTCAGGTCGGGGCGGCAAGGCCCGGAGTTGACAGAGCAGTTCGCGCCCGACACTCCCGGTGTAAACGGCAGACCGCTCGCCCAGGTGGAAACAGTGTTAAGCTGCCAGCCGCCGAGTATCAGGTCGACCGTCTTTGACGAGCTACCCAATAGCGCCTTTCCGCGCCCAATCGGTAAATCCCACACATTAGAAAAGAAGAACAGGTGGGTGCGGTCCTCATCCGTTGGGCCACGACTAACTGACCGATCGTGAATGAAGTAATCACCGTCGTTGAATTTCGCGGCGGCGTACGTGTAATGGGCCAGGATGCTCAGACCGGCGAAGCGAGTCTCAAACTTCGTCTGCAATGCGTTGTAGCGGTTGTCTGCGCAGTTGCAGAAGAAGTCAATTCCCTGCGTCCAGCCGAACTTTCCGAAAAACGGTTTGCGCTTGTCCGCATCCGGCTGAGACAGATCGCTGACCGGCTGGTTGACGTTGAAGGCAGGGCCACCACCTGCAAATACATGAGTGCCTTTGTTGCCTACATAGCCGACTTCAACCGAGCTGTTGCGCATGAGTGTGTGCTGGACTGTGACGTTCCAGGCATCAACTGTCGGCAGTGTCTGTGTGAATGGCCTTGCTCGCGCAAAAATCCCGTTGGGCAAGGGCAGTTTGCCATTCGACGGCACCGCCGGGAAGAAAGGAGCGGGCGGCCCGCTGGTGAGGGTGAATACTCTGGCAAAGCCTGAAGTCTGCAGATCCTGCTGTTGAAGTACAGGCAGGTTTTGTGTGACGGTGTGACCGAAAAGCGAGCCGAACACGCCGATATCGAAGCTTCGGCCGTAGCCCGCGCGGACGACAGTCTTCTCCTTCAACTGGTAGGCAATACCCAGTCGCGGAGCGAATGCCTTGTAGGTGGGGTCAACATTGAAGTTCTTGTTGACATCTCCAACTCCGCCGACAAAGAGATTGCCGCTCTCGAGGTTAAGCAGACTTCCGTCTCCATTTTCCTTGACTCTCTCAGGGAAGATCAACTCCCAGCGCAAACCGTAATTCACCGTCAGCTTCTGGGTTGCACGCCAGGTATCCTGGCCGTAGAAGAACCATCGACGCTGACGTTCAGCCGCAGTTGTAGTTCTACCCACGTAACGATTAAAGGAGCTCACATCGCCCAGCAGGAAGGTCGCAATTCCCAATCCTTCGTCTCGGACCGTACCGTTCGCATTGAAATCAGAAGTCCGACCTGGTTCGAATCGCAACTGGCCGGCTCGATGTGCGTCCGACGGCACACGCAGGTTCATCGCGTAGCGAATATCCGCGCCGGTCTTGTACGTGTGATTGCTGTGGATGAAACTCCAATTGTTGACAAATTGGAACTGCTGCTCCTGTTGGTCGAGCGGGCAGTTGCACTGGTTTACATCGAGCGAATACCCGAACCTGAATCCGCCCTGTCCACGTATCCCAAAATCGGGCATACCTGAAGTGAAGAAGTCGTCAAGATTGAGGCCCGGTATGCCTGCGTCACTGGCGGGAGTGGTCCCTAAACCGCCCGGCAGCACGTTGACTCGATACTTGAAGAAGCCAAAGCGGAAGTCCGTTATCGTAGTCGTGCTCATGGTGTAATCAAACCCTGAGGCGATTGACTGGTTGCGGACCGAGGAAGTGCCCGAAAAGAAAATATTGTCAAAGGCAGGACCGCCCAGAGCTGTGCCAAACGCTCCCGGCCCGGACTTATCGAAGCGCGCAAAGCTGTAACGACCAAAGAGGTGCAGCTTTTCGCTCCAGTAGTGGTCGTCGCGGATATCAAACTGATCGCTGTTGAAAGCTTCGACGCCCGAACCTGTGAAGTTGTTTTCTATTCCGGTTCTCCCCGGGGATGGCAGCGGGAGGAGATTGATCAGTTTTAACGCTTGTTGCGATAAGCGGTTCGCTGGGATCCGCCTGTTGGCAAATTGCGTGCGCCCCACACCCACACTATTGCCGGTTGTTGGGTCATAGATATTTCTGCCGTACTCGCTTAAATCGCCAGTGCGCGCCAATGCGGTCGGAACTGTTGTCAGGACCGAACCTCCATTCTTGCGACGCGTTCCCTGAAAGTCGCCGAATATGAAGTTCTTGTCCTTCTTGAGTCTCCAGCCGGCCGAGCCGCCGAATTGGTTCCAAAGGGTATCCGGGATGGCTTTTCCGGTGAGCGCGTTGTTTGAAGACTGCGAAAAAGGATTACGCGCGCTTGTTACGTCGTTTCGCCGAAATTCGAAGAGGCTTCCGTGCAGGTCATTGCTTCCCGACTTGGTCTGGGCCGTTACCACACCAGCTATTGCGAGTCCGAACTCGGCATCATAGTTCTGGGTTGTGATCTTCGATTCGACGGCGGACTCGAGCGTCGGATTGATGACGATGATTCCAAGGATCGGGTCCTGGTTGTCAGTGCCATCGAGCTGGAATGAGGTCCCGCTGAAGTGCTGCCCGTTTACCATAATCTGAACGGAGCCTTGCGGATTTTCACTCGAGGCATGCTGCCAGCCAAGCTGTTGTGTGCCTGGCGTGAGCAGGAGGAACTTAGTGAAGTTGCGATCTAGAATCGGCAGCTCTGTCAGCTGCCGCTGGTTGAAGGCCGTGGCCACGTCCGCTCGATCTGTCTTCAGGGAGAGCTGTTGAGCGTCTGCGGTCACGGTGACCTGCTCGCTCACTGCGCCTACCTGTAACGTGTAGTCCGTGCGGGCGGTGATATCGGCCCTGACGTCAACCTCCTGGGTCGATGTCTTGTATCCCTGGGCTTCAATCTTGACGGTGTACCTGCCAGGAATCAGATGGGTGACGGTGTAGTTGCCCTCGTCGTTCGTTTGGACAGTTGTGGTTTGGTTCTTAGTCAGGTCAGTAACAGTCACGGTTGCTCCGCTGACCGCCGCCCCCCGAGGGTCAGTGACCGAGCCAATAATGCTCCCGTAAATAGCCTGCGCCTTTACGCCGACAGACATACCCGTGAGCAATAACAAACTGATTACCGTTAAACCGATTTTGCTTGTTCGCATGGGATGTGCCTCCTTGTGAGACCGCTGTGAAGGCCTCGGGCCCGTACCTATCAACATCTGGTGAGCACTTTATTTGAGACGCGCGCACTTCCGAAACCGCCAAGATGGCGTTCTCTTTTTTGTTTTATGCTGAAGCGGTTCTAGTTATTCCGAGTTCGGTAGGAGTCCGGATGCATACAAAATACATGGACATGTGTGGCTCTGGTTCTTCCGAATTCGGAATCACTGCGGCGGGACTATATCAATATGCATAGAGCGATGTCAAGCATGTTATATAGAGCTATTGGAAGCACATGATATAGGCGTCGGTGGGATCACTACGCTTTTCCCACGTTGCCGAGAACCGTCTGGCGACGGCTTCGATGGCGGTTCGCTCCTGCTGCTTCAAATCCCTCGCGCGTCCCTGCCCATGGCCGACTACCTGTGCGGCATTTCGAGCCGCGACGTGGATCTTATTGCCCCCCATCTGCAGTTATGATTCCCGAACGTGGGCAACCGAGTCCCTCCGTAGAGATCTTGATAAATCTTGCTCTCTTTTCATCAATCTTCCATGCGGCCTTTGCTGACAGGGTAGCCTTTCCCTGTTCATTATTCAAAATGGCAACGATTGTCCCCGGCATCCTGGTACCGTTGTTTTGGCATTCCCCAATAAATTCTGGCGACCTCTTCGAATGTTCGGGAACCTTCAGAACATCGCGGACGACCGAATGGCCATCCTCGAGTAACATATATTCATCTCCGCAAATCTTCCACGATGAGGCGAATAAAGGTGGCTTGTCCGAGATGTCCGTTCCTCCCAAATCTTTAAGCCCCAGATCCTTGTGTCTATTCTCGATTACGACAACCCTCTCATTGCGCATGAAGCGACCAATAAGCGCCTTGGGGACGTCAGCACCGCATCGGACACCGCTAAATCCGTCCTGAGGACCTGAGGCTCCTGTACAGAATAACAAAAGCATTAGCGGTAAGATGGCTGTGAACTTTCTCATACCTTGTATCCCCTTTACCAAGAGACCTCCGCTGCATCTATCCTTCTCATTCAATATAACCCTCCCCCGTTGTCGCAGCCAGTGCTGGAATCACACGGAAACACGGGAATCAACAGAGCCCGGCGACTCGCCGCAATGAACGTCCAGAAGTTTCCCAATTCTCTGGCCGGCGCTCCAACAATTGGTTTCCTCGTCGCGTTGCACCCTGGTTTGAGGCAGGATATCCTTTTCGAGGTCAACTTGAAGGCGTGGCGATGCTCTTGTTCAAGTCCAACCCTTACCTGCTATCGTTGATTGCGATTATCCTCCCGTGCACAGGGCTGGCACAAGAAGATCAGTCTGCAAAGAAGCAGTCCAATACCGCTACAATCGAGCAAGCGGAGTCGCTGCTCAGCGCCGGTAAGGTCGATGCAGCGATAGCCATGCTAACCGCCATTCCCCGATCCGAGTCGAACAACACGCAGATACTGCATCTCCTGGGGTCGGCATTTTATCAAAAAGGCGACTTCGCCCATGCTATCGAGAATCTTTCGTTTGCCGTGAAGCAAGCTTCTGAAGGGAGCTTGCAGTATCGGCAGGACGTGCAGATGCTGGGGCTGTCTCATTACCTGACAGGACACATCAAGGAGGCCATCCCCTACCTCGAGCAGGTGGCGAGTTGGGCGTCTGACAATGTTGAGATGGCTTACACGCTCGGCATCAGTTACATCCAAACTCACGATCAAGACAAAGCGCGCGAAGCGTTCGCGCGGATGTTTTCTGTCTCGCCCGGCTCTGCATCTGCTTATCTGATCAACGCTCAGATGATGATTCGCCAGCAGTTTGAAGAGTTCGCTGAGAAGGAATTGCAAAAAGCGCTGGAGATCGACCCGAAGCTTCCACAGGCCAATTTCCTGTTGGGCGAGCTCGCGGTCTATCGCGCCGACCTGGAACGAGGTATCGCACTTCTGCAGAAAGAGATTGCCATCAATCCCGGATTTGCGATGGCTTATTACATGCTCGGCGAAGCTTTTTCCAGACAGCTCAAGTGGGAGTCGGCCGTCGGGCCGCTCCAGAAATCGATCTGGCTGAATCCTTTTTTCAGTGGACCATACATCGCTCTCGGCAAGGTTTATTTGAAGAAGGGTGAGCTGGTTAATGCGGAGAGCATCTTGAGGCGAGCATTAAGAATGGACCCGAATAACTTCTCGGGGCATCATCTGCTCGCACAAGCGCTTCGACAATTGAACCGAGCGGAAGAGGCGAAGAAAGAGTTCGAGCTTGCAGACAAGTTGCGTACAAGCTCAGAGAAGA
The DNA here is from genome assembly GCA_036003885.1 of Blastocatellia bacterium. GTDB lineage: Bacteria > Acidobacteriota > Blastocatellia > UBA7656 > UBA7656 > DASYSA01. Next base: position 19,391 of record DASYSA010000220.1, read on the forward strand.
ACCAGTAGCATGCGAAGAACGAAGGCGCCGGCTACTCCCCTTCTTGCCATTGCTCTGCCGATGCCCAACAGACTCAAGGACTCCTGTCACCTGCTTGCCCGCCATTACATCCCGGCTGTGTTGCTTGTCGGCGTGATCGTCGTCATAGCGCCGGATCTGCCTGCTATTTCGACCCAGGTCTCCCACTCAGCATCAGCCGGCGCCGATGAAAATGGGGAGAAAGATTTCTCTGTGACCTTCGTTGATATCGCCGAGCGAGCGCGGCTCACTTCTCCGATCATATACGGAGGCGTCGACAGGAAGAAATACATCATTGAGACAAATGGTTGCGGCGTTGCCTTCCTCGACTACGACAACGATGGCTGGCTGGACGTTTTCCTGCTGAACGGCACGCGCCTCGAAGAATTCCCAAAAGGAAAGGAACCTACCAACAAGCTCTATCACAACAACGGCGACGGCACTTTCACCGATGTCACCGTCAAATCGGGACAGACGAACTCGGGCTGGGCTTCGGCGGTAACGGTGGGAGATTACGACAACGATGGATTCGACGATCTGTTCATCACTTACTGGGGACGGAACGCTCTATTTCACAACAACGGCAATGGTACTTTCGCAGACGTTACCTCAAAAGCCGGCTTGAGCACCAAAGGTACCCGCTGGGGATCGGGCTGCGCATTCATCGACTATGATCGGGACGGAAAGCTCGATCTCTTTGTCGCGAATTACCTGAAGTTCGATCTTGCAAGTGCACCCGAACCCGGCAAGGGGCCGAACTGCTTGTGGAAAGGAATTCCTGTCAACTGCGGACCGAAGGGCTTACCTACCGACACCAATCTGCTCTATCACAACAACGGGGACGGAACGTTCACTGACGTCTCTGATGCGTCGGGTATCAGCAAGGTGCGCGATCACTATGCAATGACCGCGGTCATCACAGACTTCAACGACGACGGCTGGCCTGACCTCTACGTCGCCTGCGATTCGACTGCGAGCATCCTCTACCGCAATAACCGCGACGGCACATTCACCGACGTCGCGGTCGAAACCGGAGCGGCTTACAACGAAGATGGACAGGCGCAGGCAGGAATGGGAGTGACAGTTGGAGACTACAACGGAGACGGCCAGCTTGATATCTTCAAGACTCATTTCGCCGATGACTTGCCAATCCTGTATCGAAACTCCGGCCGCGGATTTTTCGAAGATGTCTCGCGGCAAGCAGGCTTCGACCATACGCGCTACGTTCAATGGGGGACCGGGCTGGCTGACTTCGACAACGACGGCTGGCCAGACATCTTCACAGCCACCGGCAATGTCTACCCCGAGGTTGAGAAATACTTCAAAGACTATCCACATCGGAGCACCCGGCTGGTGTACCGGAATCTTGGGAACGGTCGCTTCAAAGACGTGACGGCTCAATGCGGGCCAGGTGTCCTGAGTCCGCATTCGAGCCGCGGCTGCGCGTTTGGCGACTTCGACAACGACGGCGACGTCGATGTGCTGATCATGAACATGAATGAGCCGCCTTCGCTGCTGCGGAATGAATACATCAGTGGACCGGGCCGCGGTGGGAACAACTGGATCGAGCTGAAGTTGATTGGTATGAAATCGAATCGCTCAGCCATTGGCGCGCGAGTCCGATTGAAAGCCGGAGGGCATTTGCAAGCTCAGGAACTGACCAGCCAATCGAGTTACTACTCACACAACGATCCGCGTCTTCACTTCGGATTGGGATCGAGCAAAAAGGCCGACCAGATCGAGATCCGCTGGCCGAGCGGTGCTACAGAGTTGATCAGAGACCTGGCGTCCAATCAGATTACGACGATCAGGGAAGGTAGCGGAGTTATCCGGCGACGGTCTGTGGGAAAATAGTGGACTGTAACAGCGAATTCGCGGTTCTCATTAACACCCAACTTCAGGTTGGGTGTTGTGGCTTCGGCGTGGATCGGAACCGTTTCAACGGTTTTATCTCCCCTCGTGGATGTAGCGAAACTGTTGAAACAGTTCGGAAAGTCCGCGCTACCCAAAGTCACCCCGGGGTGTTAATGAGAGGACGCCACACCAAACCAAATTCAAGAAAACTCTGAAGACTTCCGATGCACTACCGATTTCAATGTTACAGGCAACTATACAGTGGCGAGCGTGCAGCTACTGCAGCGGTCTTATGCGTGGGTCCAGTTGTCGGGCCTTCTGATACTCCGCCTGAGCCGCTTCCTTTTGTCCCTTCTGAAGCAGCGCTTTTGCAAGTTCGTAATGAGCGCGCGCGTCTTCAGGATTGAGTTTGACCGCGGCCTCGAATCTCTCAATCGCAGCTTCAACGTTTCCTTCTTTCATTCGACCTCTGCCCGTGTTCAACGCGAACATCGCGGCTTGCATGTCCGCCTTCTTCTTGTTGAGCCGAGCCGCCTCCTGAAACTCCACGCGGGCCGATTCGATGTCGCCCTTCTGACGGAGCGCGGTCCCAATCGTATTGTGAATCTCGGGAGCATTGGGCGCGATCTTCAGCGCCTGGCGGAGAGCCGCTAACGCGTCGTCGAGTTTACCTTGTTGTTGCAGAACCGTGCCGAGCGCGTAGAGAGCTTCCGCATAGTCGGCCTTTGCCTTCAACGCCGCACTGAATTCCGCCGCCGCCTCGTCAAGCTTCGACTGCTGCAACAGAATCACCCCAAGCGTATAGTGGGCTTCCGGCAGGGAAGGCTGCAGCGAGATAGCTTTTTTCAACTCCGTTGCGGCTTCGTCGAACTGGTCTTTGTTCTTGAGCGCGAGTCCGAGATTGTAGTGTGCTTCAGCATTGTCAGGCGCAAGAGAGATTAACTTCTGATACTCGGCAATCGCGGCGGCGTAGTCACTCTTTTGGATGTACGCCATTCCCAGATTATGGCGGACGATCAAGTTATCAGGCTGCAGCTTGAGCGCAGTATTGAATGCAGCAATCGCAGCATCGGGATCGCGCCTGGCCACGAGGGCCAATCCAAGGGCGCTGTAGGCATCGACAAAGTCCGGCTTGAGTTTCGTCGCCGCGCGGAAGGCTTCGATCGCTTCGTCGAGGTCCTCACCCTCTGGAAGTAACTGGCCCATTGCATGGCGTGGCTCAATCGCATCAGGAGTGAATTGAGAAGCGCTCGGCTCCACTCCCTGGAGATCGTCGCGCTTGCGGAGCGCCAGGCCCAGATAATATTGAGATTCGGCATGACCTGGGATGAGCTTTACCGCTTCTCTCAATGCCGCGACGGCGCCCGCGATGTCGTCTGAGAACCAACGCGCGGTGCCGAGATAGTAGCGCGCTTCTCCATAGTCGGGCTTCATCTTCACGACTGTTTCAAACTCCGCAACAGCGGCTCGAAGCTCGTCTCTCGCTGC
>DASYSA010000221.1:0-5716 GCA_036003885.1 Blastocatellia bacterium
GAACCTTTGCGTCCCGAACAGCCTCATTCCAATAGAGTTTATCCATCTCCGCGACACTGATTCCGTAACCCAGCTTGAGAACCTTGTCCAGTTCAGGAGTGACGCCGCCGGGAAGGAAGTCGGAGTATTTGTTCTTCGGCATCTTGAGCGCGCTATCGTCAGCCGGATACCAGATCTCGGTTACGAGTGTGCGCGGCTCTTTAGTAAAGTTGTCGGTGCGACCCGAGTCGACGAAGACGGTTCGAGTGACGCCGACCGGGAATGGACCCGCCGCGAGCGGGTCGGGTGCTTTGGCGCTGCCGGGCTTCCCTGCGGCCGCAGGGGAGAGCAAAAGGATGATAGTGAAGAGAGCCAGTCCAGCTCTCAGAATGGAATGCATGTGCATGTGCCGCCTCCCGTGACAAGCCGCTGTTGGAAAGGAGTTCAAAGGAACAGTTACTCTAAGTCCATTCTGGCGTGATGACAAGCGGCGAGCTAAGTCGCCTGACAGTAGCCCTCTGTTACCACTATAATTTGAGACAGCGTCAGGTGGATTCACAAGCTACGCTATGCGGTAGGATGGAAGTTGAAAGGAATAGTTCATGACTGATGCACTGATACTCTCAGGCGCCAGAACACCTGTTGGGAAATTGCTCGGCCAGCTCAAGGACTTCAGTGCGGTCGATCTCGGGGTTGCGGCGGCGCGGGCTGCTATTGAGCGCGCCGGCTTCGATCCGGGCGTTGTTGAAGAAGTCATAATGGGCAACGTGGTTCAGGCGGGCAATGGGCAGAATCCCGCACGCCAGGTCGCTCTGAGGGCTGCCATTCCTGACTCCGTGGCCGCTCTCACGATCAACAAGGTCTGCGGCTCCGGATTGAAGGCTGTGATGCTTGCGGCCAACGGAATTCGAGTGGGGGAGATTGAAGTAGCAGTAGCCGGCGGGATGGAGTCGATGACCAATGCGCCCTATTTGCTGAAAGGCGCACGCCAGGGCTATCGCCTTGGCGACCAGGAGCTGATCGACTCTATGATCGGAGACGGACTCTGGTGTGCAATCGATAACTGGCATATGGGCTGCACCGGTGAGGTGGTGTCTGAGCGCTACAATGTATCCCGCGAAGAGCAGGATCAGTACGCGTTTGACTCGCATCGCAAGGCGATCGCAGCTATGAAAGCGGGCAGGTTCGATGAAGAGATCGTGCCAATCGAGGTTCCCCAAAAGAAAGGCGCGGCGCTCGTGATTCGGACCGACGAGGGCCCGCGCGAGGACACATCACTGGAAGCGCTCGGCAATCTCAAACCCGCATTCAAAGAAGGAGGCACAGTTACCGCGGGCAACGCGCCGGGCGTGAACGATGGGGCAGCAGCCCTGGTCGTCGCTTCATCAGAAGTGGCAAGACGTATTGGCGCGAGGCCGATGGCTCGAATTGTTGCGCAGGCAACCAGCGGAGTCGAACCGAAGCTCGTGATGATGGCGCCGGTTACCGCTATAAGAAAGACGCTCGAGCGCGCGGGTTGGAGTCTGGGGGACGTCGATCTTATAGAGCTGAACGAAGCATTCTCGGTTCAGGCGGTAGCGATCACGCGCGAGCTTGGAATTGATCCCTCGCGTTTGAATGTCAACGGCGGCGCGGTCGCTCTCGGACATCCAATAGGCGCGAGCGGTGCGCGAATACTGGTGACGCTGCTCCACGAGATGCAGAGGCGAGATGCGAGGCGAGGCCTTGCGGCCTTGTGTTTGGGCGGGGGCAACGCCGTCGCGATGGCAGTTGAGCGATAAGACCTGGCTGCCAATGTTTGCTGAAGCAGCAGAGCAAACTTTAACGTCCGGGGTTGTCACCCGCGAAAGATACTAGATGGAACGTGGGCACACTGCCTTCGTGGCCCAGAAAGAAAGACGCCGACCGATCGAGGATGAGTCAGGAAGGTTTGGATTCCAGCTCACCCATTCACTTCAATAACTCACGCTGACCTGCGCGCACGTTCAGGTTGTCCTCGTGCATAACTTCGATCTTGTTTGCGACGAAGCGGAAGTGAGTGTTCATTTCCTCTCGGTTTTCCAGGAAACGTGCGTTCATCTCCTCTCGGTTTTCCAGGAAACGAGTATTCATTTCCTCTCGCGCTTCCGCAAAGCGAGTATTCATTTCATCGCGCAATGAGGCGATTTGATTCTCGAGACTGGACCGAAGTTGCTGAACACTTTGGGAGAGGCGGGACTCGAATTGCCGCAGGCGCTCGAGAATTGCCATAGCCGTCGGCTGGGTTGTCAGGTCCTCATCTGGCAAGCTCTGAGTAGGATCGTCATCTTGTATCATGTTTTCTTCCTTTTCACTCAGTTAAGCTCAATCCAGACAGGGGCGGTGTCCGCTACGCTCGACCAAAAACATCTTCGGGCTTGAAGCCATTTTGGTTATCTAAACCGAAACGCGCGTCATGTGTCAAATGACAGCTCACACCTTGAGGAACTGAGCGCTTCACTGCAGACGACTCGCATGTTCTTCGGTCTGAAACCTACTACTCTCGGGCCTGCGCACCGAGCTGCGAGGCCAGGTCTTCCCGCAAACGGCGAAAGTGTCCCGAAGGAATGGCGCCGATCGCGTCCTGGAGCTTTTCGGTGATTCCCTCGATCTCCCTGGCTTCCCGCACCTCGACGGCTTCAACCGCTTGCCCCACCTGCTCCGGCGATGCTGTGCGAGGGGTTCTTCGCAGACCGCGTGCGAGTATTGCAGCGGCGCTCTTCAAGCCGGACTTCGATTGACTGAATGTCCCGCGAATTGCGCGTTCAATCAGGCTCGTGTTCAGCCTGCCGAGAACGGCGTCGATCGCTGCACGCACTTCGAGAAAGCTACGGTGACCTCTGGGGGCGCACCAGCCTTCCAAAAGAGAGCAATCGACAAGGTAGCCCTGATAAAAGACGTGGCTCGCAGTGTCAATCGCGCGCTTCCACTCGAGGAAGAAGAAGACCTTCCTGAAGATCAGCTTGAAGGGCAACAACAGGGTCGCAATCGCACAACCGCGGAGGCATCCACTGTCTCGCTCGTCTGCGAGGATCTTGATCTCCTCTTCGCTCACCTTGTACCCGTTGGCGGCCGCGAGCTTGCGTACAAGGCGACGCACGAAGTAGACCCTGGCGAGGTCGTCGACGATCGGAATCGGAATGAGCGGCGTCAATCCCGCCAATACTGAATGGCTTACAATAAGCCTCTGATTGTTGCCGACTCGATCACTCATCTGAGGGCGGTGTCTATCACTAACTGTGGCCCGTAGCAAGCGTCTCACAGGTGCAAGGTGAGGAAGCTCTTTTCTCGCGCCTCGCGTTTGGGCTATGCTATCCAGGTGGCCGCCCCCAATAGACCGCTGGATTTTCGAATAGTGATCAAGGACCAATCATGAAGATCGCCCTTAGGTGGGTTCCGCCTTCTCCGCTTAAGCTTCAACCGTTCGCCATTCTGGTCATCTGCATGCTCGCCTTAGCGGCGCCCTTCCACATGCGCTCAGTCACCGCCGATGGAGATGACAGGCTTGCTAACCAGCCACGCTCGGAGTATCAGGCACGCCGGCGCAAGCTGATGCAACAGATCAAAGATGGCATAGTCGTACTGATAGGAACGCGCGAGGAGGACCTCGGCGAGGTGCCGCGCTTTCGCCAAAAGAACGACCTTATGTATCTGACCGGAGTTGAGACTCCCGCCGCCTCGTTGATACTCATCCCCCCGGGGTTGATCTCGAACGAGGGGCCAATCGAGACCGTGTTCATCCCTGCTAGAAACAAGGGGCACGAGCAATGGACCGGATTTCAGGTGGGCCCGGGAGCCGAGGGCGAGCAAAAGTTCGGCGTTCAGGAGGTCGCACCGTCAAATCTGTTTAACGATCGACTGACTAAGTTGCTCCTCGCTCCGCCGTTTAAGGCTGCCGATTCAAGCCAACAGCCTCAGGCGAAACTCTACACCATCGTGCCGCGGGGCTACACCGCGGCCATCACCAGGGAGAATCAGTTCGTCGAATCGGTGCGAAAACTCGCGCCCAACGTTGTGATTGTGGACGTCTCCCCCTTGATAGGTGAGTTGCGTAAGGTGAAATCCGTACCCGAGATCGAGCTCCTTCAGAAGGCGATCGACATCACGGGTGAAGCTCAACGGGACGCCGCTCGGACAGTCAAGCCCGGGGTCTACGAATACGAGGTTCAGGGCGCGCTCGAGTATGCCTTCACCCGCAATGGCGCCGAACGCCCAGGGTTCGCATCTATTGTGGGTTCGGGGATCTATTCCACCGTCCTCCATTACAATGAGAACAGAAGGAAGATCGCGAGCGGTGATCTGATTGTGGTGGACATCGGCGCAGAGTATAGCTATTACACGGCGGACATCACGCGGACCTATCCCGTCGCCGGAAAGTTCACTCCTCGCCAACGCGAAATCTACCAGCTCGTGCTTGAAGCGCAGCGAGCCTGCGAGAAGGCATTCAAACCGGGCGAGACTACGATAGGCCAGCTTCAGCAGGTTGCCATAGGAGTCATGAAAGCCAGTCCGGTGCGCGACAAGCAAGGGAAAACGCTCGAGCGCTATTTCACTCATGGGCTTGGACACTGGCTAGGGATGGATGTGCACGATGTGGGCAGCTACGGCAAGATACCCGTGGGCGCTGTCTTCACAATCGAACCGGGCATCTACATACCGGACGAGCAACTGGGCGTTCGCATCGAGGATGACTATCTGGCCACCGATAAGGGCCTGATAAAGCTGAGCAGCAAGATCCCATCCGACCCTGATGCGATAGAGGCACTCGTTTCCAGGGCGCGCCCCCCCCACACTCGGTGACCGCGGCAGGGACCATTCCTCTTGTGAGAGAAGCGCAATACTCATTCTGTTCGCTGATTTCCTAGTGGATCCCTCAATCCGGGTGATCCCCGGCTTGCCCGTCGCCCTCGTCCACTGGAGGAGAGGGCGCCTACAATCTCCCGCAACAGATGTTTCTCGCGTCGCAACGACGACGTCAGCAGACAAATGGGTACTAGCACCACAGTCTGAATTACCCATAGTGTTCCTATTTCACTACATATAGTTCCAGGGGAAAAACCTGGGAAAGCTACTGCGAGCGAGATTCAGGAAACAAAATGGAAGATTGTAAGTTAGACGAGTTCAGCGGCCCAAAGAGAGCAGGTCCCGGAAAAGAGGAGAGCCACACCAGTTTGTAGCAGGCAAAGAAGTTAACCGGTGTGGCTTACCCTGTCGTTTGTTGTCTTATGTATTGGCAAACGCCGTGCCTCAACGTAACCCGCAGCTCATCGAGTCAAACTATTCAGACTTGAGGTTTACCGCTGACGCATTTTGCGATTCGCGGTGACACAGAATAGCTCAATCTACTTGACCTACTTCCATCAGCATTGTGACTGAAAAGAGTCAAGGTGGGAGTGTGGGAGTGCGGGAGTATTGGGGGATCGATACTCCCATACTCCCATTCTCCCGTGATCACCCTGCACTTGCCGGCTGAACCGGTGAAATACTCCCGACCGAGAAGTCTTATCATACTGGAGGTCACATACGAAGAGTCCAGCCCTCGACCCGTCAACTATTCACGAGGGAGGGATGTCATGATGTCAAAGTCTACCGAATCGCACATCGCGCGTGGCAATCGCAAGCTGCTGCTGATCGGGCGTGGCATCAATCATCATGAGTGGCGGCCTGTTCGGAGTATTCAATCGCCGGTTCCCCGGTTGTGCTACAATCGCCTCACTGC
>DASYSA010000222.1:0-5583 GCA_036003885.1 Blastocatellia bacterium
ACCCCTCAAGCGAGAGCACGGGTTCCCGCTGAGAATTTATATTCCCGACATACACGGAATGAAGCAGCCCAAATGGATCGAATCCATCGAGGGGACGGACCATTGGGAGCCGGGCTACTGGGTAGAGCGCGGCTGGAACAAGGTGGCGCAGATGCATGCGACCTCGGTGATCGATACCGTGGCGGTGGATATGACCATCATCGGAGCCGATCAACGCAAGCTGGTACCGATTGGAGGAATTGCGCACGCGGGGGCGCGCGGAATATCCAAGGTCGAAGTGCAGGTAGATGACGGTCCGTGGCAGCAGGCGGCCTTGCGTACGCCGATGTCACCGTTGACCTGGGTCATCTGGCGCTACGATTGGCCGTATCAGTCCGGCAAGCACACCTTTACTGTTCGTTGCGATGCAGGAAACGGTACGACGCAGATCGCGACACCCAGTCCGCCGGAGCCAAACGGGGCGACAGGCCTACACAGCAAGTCGATGATGTTGTGAAAGATCGCCAACACCAGATTGCGCAGTTGAGGCGTTTACAACAGGGCTGCAAATGGCGTCCGCGGATGCTCCCACGGTGTTCATCATTGATGATGATGCCGGCGTACGAGCATCGATACGGGGTCTGCTGAAATCGGCGGGCTTGCGGTCGGAAGGGTTCGAGACGGCGGAACAGTTTCTGCAGAGAAAGGCCGCGGAGGGTCCCAGTTGCCTGATATTGGACGTGAGCCTTCCTGGAATGAATGGCCTGGAGTTCCAGCAGCGCCTGAGGAACGCGGGCATCCACATCCCCGTCATTTTCGTTACTGCGTACGGTGATATTCCGATGACCGTAAAGGCCATGAAGTCGGGTGCCGTAGAATTCTTGACCAAGCCTTTTGACGACGAGGAGCTACTGGAAGCTATTCAGCAAGCTCTGGCACGCGACTCCGCCAGTCGGCAAGAGCGAGCGGAGATTACTGCTATGCAGAGCCGCTACGACACGCTGACGCAGCGCGAGCACGAAGTCATGAAGCTGGTGGTTTCGGGAATGCTCAATAAGCAGATTGCTTCCGAACTCGGGACCAGCGAAATCACCGTTAAAGTTCATCGCGCTCAGGTCATGCACAAGATGCAGGCTGGCTCCCTTGCTGAACTCGTCAGAATGGCGGAGAAGCTCCAGCTGTTTCGACCTGGTGAATAGACTTTGCCCAATCTCCGACTTTGCGCCCTATACCAAAGCATAATTGCGTGCTCTGTTGGGCCGGAGTATTTTTCACGCAGGTGACCACCGAGAAGACGGAGTGAAACTATGGCTGGAGCAAAACCGCGCAAAGACGATGAACTCGGCCCAGATTCGGCGGGACAGTCCGGCGCCATTCAACAGATACCCGATGAAGCCGAAGCAGATTCCGAGAGCGTGGAGGAACTGGCTGAAGAGGGGAATGCTTACGAAGCCGATGCTGTAACCGGCGTAGAGGACGCCAGGGATCCTGACGTTTCCGAAGTGATCACGCGCGAAGTGCCGGAAGATGATGTCCCCGCCGAGTACCGACAGGACGGGGACGAGCACGTTGCGTAAAGACACAAGTGCCGCTCTGTCCTCTCGCGATCGGCAAAAGTGCTCGAAAAAAAATGGTCCGCCGTGATGAATGTTGATATTGCTGTTCTCGGGGGCGGTCCCGGGGGCTACACCGCTGCAATTCGGGCTGCGCAGCTCGGTGCTAAGGTCGCTTGTATCGAGCGCGCACCCGAGTTGGGCGGCACGTGCCTACGCATCGGCTGCATTCCCACCAAGGCATGGGTGCAGACGGCATTTGCGCTAAAACAGGCCGAAGAGACGTTCGATAAGCTTGGCATCAGGCTCGACGGCTTGCGTCTCGAGTTCGCGAAGGCGAACGCGTGGAAGGCCGCGGTGGTGAAGCAGATGACGCAAGGCATTGCATTCCTGTTCAAGGCCAATGGGGTCAAGTGGGTTAAGGGAACGGGAACCTTCAAAGACGCGAACACGATTGCCGTTAAGGATGGAGAAGACGTGAACTTTAGGTCGGCGATTATCGCCACGGGGTCGTTCCCGCTGCTACCGTCGATCGAGGGGATCGAGTCGAATCGGTGCGTCGATTCCGAGGGCCTGCTCGCCCAGACTGAGATTCCTCAACGCCTCGTGATCCTCGGCGGTGGCGTCATCGGGTGCGAGTTCGCTTCGATATTCCAGCGCTTCGGCAGTAATGTCACGATCATAGAGATGCTCCAGTCACTGATCCCGCAGGAAGACGCCGACGCCTCGAAGGAGCTGGCGAAACAGTTCAGCAAGCGCGGCATGACGCTGCATTTCGGAAAAAAGTGTATCCGGATCCAAGATGCCGGATCGGAGTTGACCGTCCACTTTGGAGCCGGCGAGAGCGTCAAGGCTGACCTGATGCTCTTCTGCATTGGGCGTGCGCCGATGGTCGAGGGAATAGGTCTTGAGGCAATCGGCGTCAACTTCGACAAGCGGAAAGGCATCGCGACCGACAAACATCGGCGCACAACCGTCCCGCACATTTATGCTGTCGGCGACTGCGCCGGCTACTGGCAGCTAGCTCACACCGCCTTCCGGGAGGGCGAGGTAGCGGCGGAGAACGCCTGCGGGCACGACGCCTCGGTCGATAACCGCGCCGTCCCGCACCCGATCTACACGGATCCGGAAATCGCCAGTGTCGGCCTCACGGAGGCGCAGGCGCGCGAACAATACGGCGACGATATCGCTACCGGGATCTTCCCTTGGGTCGCCAATGCGCGCGCCGTGATGCAGAACGAGACGGTCGGCTGGGTGAAGTCGATCCACGAAACGCGGAACGGCGAGTTGCTCGGCCTCGTGATGGTCGGCCCGCATGTGACCGACATGATCGAGACAGGCGTCGTCGCCATCGACGCTGAAGCCACTGTTGAGACTGTCGCAGACAGCATAGCGCCACACCCGACGTTGTCAGAGGCGATCAAGGGAGCAAGCCTTGTCGCACTCGGACGGGCCATCGACATCCCGAATCGGAAGCGCGCGCCGGGAGCCGCACCCCGTAGGACCTCCGCAGCCTGAACTTGCAAAATCGACTTTCCCCAATTTCCGACCCTATACCAAAGCATAATTGCGTGTCTTCCCGCACCGGAGTATTCGTTAGGCAGCATGGCGACCGAGGAGAGGCCGAGAATGGTTGCAATCGTCGACGACGACGTGTCAGTCCGGAGCGCCCTGCAGGGCCTGATGGATGAGGTTGGCTTTCCGGCTCGAGCGTACGCCTGCGCGGAGGATTTCCTGAACTCCGGCGAACAGCAACACACTGCATGTTTGATCGCCGATATCCGTTTACCGGGTATGTCAGGTCTGGAGCTCCAGTCAAAGCTAAACGGAAATCACCACAGGATTCCAATTCTCTTCATTACGGCCCACGGTGACGAAAGAATGCGGTTGCAAGCTCTAAGGGCAGGAGCCGTGGAGTTTCTGACTAAACCGTTCGATGATGAACTGCTGCTCGATACTGTGCGAGCAGCACTCGAGAGTTGAGCTTCTCAGATTGTCGCAGAAAGCCTTTTGGGTGGGTCCTCTGTGGAAGGCATTAACAGGTTGCCGTCAGGTGAACAGGATTGCGCTGCGCGCCGATTTGAACAAATCATAGGCAACAGCCCTGCCCTCGAATCTGTGCTCGCGGAGCTGGAACGAGTGGCCCCGACCGATTCCACCGTGCTGATCCTAGGAGAGACGGGTACCGGCAAGGAATTGATCGCCCGCGCTATTCACAACATCAGCCCACGCTGCGGACGCCCGTTCGTAAAGCTGAATTGTGCTGCCATTCCCTTCGACTTGTTGGAGAGCGAACTATTTGGGCACGAGAAGGGCGCTTTCACAGGAGCTATCATGCAGAAGATCGGCCGGTTTGAAATGGCCGACACAGGCACACTGTTCCTCGACGAAATAGGCGATATTCCGCTGGCGTTGCAGCCCAAACTGCTGCGGATCCTGCAAGAGCAAGAGTTCGAACGTCTCGGCAGTGGCCGGACGCATCACATCAACGTGCGTGTGGTCACCGCGACACATCGAGACTTAACAGAGATGGTCAGGCGACAAGAATTCCGCAGTGACCTCTACTACCGTCTGAACGTATTTCCTGTCGTACTGCCCCCACTGCGGGAGCGCCGCCAAGATATCGCAAAGTTGGTCTGGCATTTTGTCGAGATCTGTTCCCGGCGTATGGGTAAGGTGATTGATCATATCCCAAAGGAAACACTGGAGGCACTGATTTCGTATTCATGGCCCGGGAACGTGCGGGAACTTCAGAACCTGATCGAACGAGCCGTGATCCTGTCGAACGACGGGGTCCTTCCCAACCCTCTGCCGGTATCTGATAAGAGTCGGGTGAGCCCGATTCCTGCACAGGGCACCTTCAGGGATTCCCAACGGGCCGTGATCCTGCAGACATTGCAGGCAGCAGGGTGGGTCGTCGGAGGACCCCATGGCGCCGCCGCTCGACTGGAACTGAAACGGACTACTTTGATTGCCAAAATGAAGAAGCTCGGGATCTCACGACCGGTGCGCCCAAACGAAAGACGGCCGAGCGAAGGGTTCTGGCAACCCGGCAACTGACTGAGGAGTCCGAACCGCTGACTGGCATTCACCGGCTGTGTACTCGCAAGAACGACACCTCACGAACCACCCTGTTCAACTCGCTGGAGGTCCAAGATGATCAGGTTTCGCCATGCTACCGTCGATGACCACAAAATCTTTTGTCGTGAGGCCGGACCCAATGCTTCTCCCACTATCTTGCTGCTGCACGGCTTTCCCACATCTTCGCATATGTTCCGCAATCTGATTCCAGCGCTGGCTGATCGCTACCATGTGGTGGCACCCGATCTGCCGGGCTTCGGCTTCTCCGATGTACCCGACCGCAAGCGGTACCGTTACACATTCGAGAATCTGGCGAAGACCATCGACAGCTTCACCCAAGCAATTGGTTTGGATCAATACGCGATTTACGTCTTCGATTATGGTGCCCCGGTCGGGTTTCGCCTTGCTTTGGCGCATCCGGAGCGGATCACCGCCATCATTTCGCAGAACGGAAACGCCTACGAGGAGGGCCTGAGCCAAGGCTGGAACCCCATCCAGAAGTACTGGAAGGAGCCAACCGCCGAGAATCGCGCAGCCCTGCGCGAATTCCTCACGCCGAAGGCGACCAAGTCACAGTACCTCTATGGCGTCCAGGACGAGGCGCTGGTGGCACCCGAGGCCTACACACTGGATTCCGCGCTGCTGGGCCGGCCCAGCAATGACGAAATCCAACTCGACCTGTTCCTGGACTACGCCAGCAACGTCGCGCTCTATCCGAAGTTCCAGGAGTATTTCCGCACGAAACGCCCGCCGTTGCTCGCGGTCTGGGGCAAGGACGATCCGTTCTTTTTGCCTTCGGGCGCGGAGGCGTTCAAACGTAATAACCCGGCTGCCGAGGTGCATTTTTACGACACGGGCCATTTTGCCCTGGAGACGCATGCGCAGGAGATCGCCAATGCCATTCGCGAGTTCCTTGGCCGCAAGCTGAAAGTACAGGCTGCCGCGTAACAGGGCGCAGATCATTTCCCTT
>DASYSA010000223.1:0-21784 GCA_036003885.1 Blastocatellia bacterium
AGTTCGATGCCCTGCGCGAACTGTCACGGCCTTGATGGTAAGGGCAAACCCGAGGCCGGCGTCACTCCTTCAAACCTCACCAGCGAAGCATTGACCAAGCCTTACGGCCTCACTCATCCTGACGGACGCAAACATCCGCCATACACGGAGAGGGGACTCGAGTTCGCGATAACACGCGGCCTGGATCCGGCGGGCAACAAGCTGAGCAGCGTGATGCCTCGGTACTCCATGTCACGCGACGATCTGGCGGACCTCGTTGCGTATTTGGGCCGCCTTGGCAAGGAGACCGATCCGGGAATCAGCGAGAACAGAATAGTGATTGGAACGGCTGTGCCATCGCGAGGAGCGCTGGCTGAGATGGGCCAGGCGGTGAAGGCGGTAACGACGGCCTTTTTTGAAGATCTGAACGGCCAGGGCGGAATATACAATCGCCGCTTCGAACTGAAGATCGCCGAGACATCCGGGACGCCGGCGGCAACCCGCACCGACATCGAGCGAATGCTTGCCGCGGAACCTGTGTTTGCTATGACCGGAGCCGTCATTCCCGGATCCGAGCGAGAGGTCGTCCCGCTTATGGCTGAGAAAGAAGTACCGTTGATTGGGCCATTCACGCTCTATCCGCAAACCGGTTTTCCGTTGAACCGCCAGGTCTTCTATCTCCTTTCCGGAATCGAAGGACAGGCCCGGGCTCTGGTCCACTTCGCGGCAACGAAGCCCGATCTCAAGAATCCGGGAATGGCTATCGTGTCACCTCAGAGCGAGTTCAACACCAGCGTCGTTCAAGCGCTCAACGACCAGAGCAAGAGGGATGGGCTCGGACCGATGCAGGACTATAACTACGCGCCGGGAAAACTCGATGCGGCCGGCATCGTCAGACAACTCAGGCAGCGTAGTCGAAATGTAGTGTTCTTCCTTGGCACCAGCGAAGACGCCCTGTCGCTCATGAAAGAGGCCGACAAGTCAGCCTGGTTCCCTTACGTTGTCTTGCTGAGCGCAGGCGGCAGCGCGGAAGTTTTCGAGGCGCCGGCGGGCTTCAATCGCAAGGTCTTTGTCCCGTTCGCCACTTCGCCTGCCGATCAAACACCGGAGAGCATCAACGAATTCCGGGCACTGGCCGAGAAGTACCGGCTCCCTGCTCACCATCTCGCCGCTCAGCTTTCTGCCTACACCGCGGCCAAGGTCCTGACGGAGGCGTTCCGACGGGCCGGCAGGGACGTGAGCCGCGAAAAGCTGATTCACGCTCTGGAAGGGTTGTATGAGTATCCGACCGGACTGACACCAGCGATCACTTATGGCCCTAATCGACGCATCGGCGCGTTGGGAGCCTACGTTGTGGCAATTGATTTGGAAAAGAAGCAGTTTGTGCCCGTCAGCGGATGGATCAGTATCGATTGACCGGGTCGGATTTCTTGAGGAGAGGTAAGCCACTCGGTTACAGAGGAGACGATGCGGGTTAGAGCGTTTGTTGCAATTCTCTTTCTGACGTGCGCAACCGGCCCAATCAGAGAGCCCGACACCGTTGGCGCGCAGACGCGCCAGAGAGGGCAGCAGAAGGCAGTCCGCTATGCATGTCCGATGGATCCGGAAATCACTTCGGGCAGGCCCGGCAAGTGCCGGAAATGCGGCATGACTTTGAGGCTGGTCACGGAGAAGCCTGAGGCAGACGATGCTCGATCGGGTAACACGACCGGCGAAAGATCGAGCGACATTCCTTCGATCTCATCATCACGGATTCCCGACGTTCGGGTCTATGATGAGAACGGCAACGCCATGAGGTTTTACACGGATCTTGTCAAAGGCAAGACCGTCGCCATCAATTTCATCTTTACCACATGCACAACGATTTGCCCGCCCTTGACCGCGACGTTTCGCAGAGTCCAGCAGGATCTGGCGGAGCGGGCAGTTGATGTACAGTTGATCTCTATCAGCGTCGATCCGACCATCGATACTCCCGAGAGGCTACATGAGTTCGCGGCAAAGTTTAAGGCTGGTCCACGATGGACGTTTGTCACCGGAGACGCAGCCCAGATTAACTCGCTTCTTCGGGTTCTGGGAGCGGCCGTAGCCGACAGGAACGACCACACGCCGATGGTTCTGATCGGCAATGACAGGACTGACTATTGGACGAGAAGCTACGGACTCTCGTCGCCGGAGGCTCTGGTGAGAGTGATTGCCGAGGTTGCGAGCCGGAAATGATAGTCGGCATGTTCTTTCCAGAGTGGTGCGTCAACCACACTCAAACAATGTATCCTGCCCATCGAAAACTTTGCTTGACTTAAAAAGGTAGAAGAATTACTGTTCGCAAGTCGCAGTTCATTTGCGACCTAGCTCACTCAGACTGTGTGATGTTCCGTTAACGCGGTCTGTAACGTTCGTTTGTTTACTCTTAGCCCTTTAACGAGGGCATACAGATTTCTTCAACACGTGATTCTTTCCTAAAGGACAAACGAAAGGAGAAGCAACCATGCTTGGCCATCAGGGTACCCGTGCAAACTCCGTCAGCTATCTAACATTGATTCTTCTATTGTTGTTCAGCGCTGGCATGGCAGGCGCTCAAACCCCAACCGGCTCAGCAGCCAAAACAGGGGGGAGAGCTGTGGGGGCTATCCCGACGGAACCGGGGACTGGCTCGACTACTACCAGGGCCACAGCGGTCAGCCCTGAGGACGGTCCGAGCAAGGTTGCGATAGACCCGGCTAAAACTGCGACAGATCCGACCAGGTCTGCCGCAGAACCAGGCAAGGCTGCCGCAGATCCGGCCAAGCCTGAAGGCCAGCCGAGGGACGCCAAAGAGGAGGCCCCAAAAGCTCCTCTCGCTTCTCCGCAGCCCGCCGTTCAATGCAAACGAACGATCAATGCCAACATAATGGCTATTCCTCAGCCGATCATGCTCAACCGCCTCGGCGCGGCAATTCCCGATGGGTTGATCTTTGCTCTCAGAAGTGACGTGGACACGGTCAGCAATCGCCTGAAGCCCGATAAACGGCCCCGCCCGCTGGTGCTGCGCGCGAATGTAGGTGACTGCCTGGTAATTACCTTTGCGAATTCGATACCGGACGCCAAATTCAAAACAACGACCGGGGTCACTCCCGATGGTCCGGTTGGCGCTACTCAAACAACAGAGGTCTCCTTGCACATTCAAGGAATGGAGTGGGTAAACGGCACGCTGGACGACGGTTCATTTGTGGGGGTCAATCCCACAAGTCTGGCAAACGCCGTCGGATCAGCTCCGGCCCCTTACAAACTCTACGCGAAGAGCGAGGGAACCTTCCTGCTGTACACGACCGGAGACAGCGCGATAGGCGGCCAGCTTGGCCGGGGGCTTTTCGGTGCGCTGAATGTCCAACCGGAACGCGCGGAATGGTACCGCAGTCAGGTAACGGCTGATGAATTGAACCTCGCCACGACCGGACATACGGCGGACGGTCATCCGATTATCAACTATGGTGCGGTCTATCCCGCGAGTCATCCGCGCGCCGGCCAACCGATTCTCAATATGCTGGATGCCAACAATAACATCGTGCACAGTGATCTGACCGCCATCATTACCGGACCAGAGCATGGAAGATTTCCCGGCACCACCGGCGTGAACAACCCGGAGCCTCCGTGTAACGCAGAGAATAATCCGAGGCTAACGACGGGCAAAGACCCGCTGTTTTGCGCTGACCCTGCCTCACCGGATCGCAAACAGCCCTATCGCGAGGCAACAATCATCTACCACGAAGTGGGCAGTGTCACTTCGCAAGCATTTCCCGTCGCGAATGAGATGCCGACGACCCTCAATGCAGGGTTCGACGGGTTTGCCATAAACTACGGCACCGGCGGCATCGGCGCTGAGGTCTACGCGAACCGCATCGGCCTCGGGCCAATGGGCGACTGCGTTGACTGTAAGTTTGAGGAGTTCTTCCTGAGCGCCTGGTCAGTCGGGGACCCTGCGATGCTCGTCGACAGACCGGCAAACGCTATGAATCAACCGCCCCCTCCGCCTTCCCCGGCGGCGCCGGTGGTGCCTTCATCCTCTGCAGCACAGTGGCCGTGTTCGACGGCGGATCTTGAAGGAACCTCCACCACGCCACCGAACCCCGCCTGCGCGAACGCCAGAAAGCCTAACTTCAATGGCGAGCCTTACACGCTTGCCCCTCTGGCAAAAGCAAAGAGGGTGTACTATCCGGATGACCCATCCAACGTCTATCACAGCTACATCAACGACCACATCAAGTTCAGGATTCTTCATGGCGGAAGCGCGGTCGGCGTGACCCACGTCCATCATCAGCACGCGCATCAGTGGCTCCAATCGCCGAACAGCGATGAGAGCAGCTACCTCGACAGCCAGATGATCAGTCCTGGCGCGAGCTACACGCTCGAGATGGTCTATAACGGCAGTGGCAATCGAAACAAAGTGGTGGGAGACTCGATCTTCCACTGCCACTTCTATCCGCATTTCGCGGCGGGAATGTGGGCGATGTGGCGAACTCACGATGTGTTCGAGTCCGGAACTTTTGTCTATCCGCAGGGAAAGATCATCAATAACGTTGATGTGAGCGGGCAAGCTGTTCCCGGATCCCGCGCCTTGCCGGACGGCGAAGTCATCACCGGGGCGCCCACTCCTGCATTGGTGCCATTGCCGACCATTCCGATGGCTCCGCTACCAGCTTACGCACAGATCAAGACAAATGTCACAGTCCAGGGAGCGCCGACAACCTGGGGTGGACAAGTTGTGATTGGAGCAACCTGTGCGGAACTCCAGGCGAATGGGTTCACCGTCACTCCGGCCTGCAACCCTGCCTTGCCGACGGTGCTAAACGGGACGGTCACGAGCAGCACGTTCAACGGGACCCAAATGACAGGCAACTTTGTCCGCTCGCCGGGCAACGCGATCTTGAATCCAGGCTTTCCTTATTTCATTCCAGGCATAGCAGGCGCACGCGCTCCCCATCCGCCACTCGATTTCGCTCCGGACGGCGCAGGCGGATTGATGGATGGCGGGTTGCCTCGGCATCTCGTCGCCGGGGGATCAATCTCATACGAGCGTCACAACTCATTCGATTGGAGCAAGGACGTCGAGACGGTGACCGCCGTCAAACTGCCTGAGGCCGGAACGCCGGTCGAACTGGCGGCGATAAACTTCTTCAAGCAGCGTTGCCATAAGACCTTCCTGCCGAATGGAACGCCCAGCAATTGCCTTCCTTCCGGGTTCATCGTGAACGGGTTGCCGTTAGGCCCGCAACCCGGGGCGCCCTTCGCAGACCCCGCGGTTAATGATGCCGGGGCCGCAGTCGGTCTCCTGCGCAGGTACAAAGCCGCAGCCTTTCAGCTGGACGTCACCTTCAATAAGAAGGGTTGGCACTTTCAGCAGCAACGCATGCTCTCTTTGTGGCAGGATGTCGCTCCAACTGTCGGGTACAAGCCTGGAGTTCCAGGCACGCGCCCGCCTGAACCTCTGTTCTTCCGAGGCAACTCCGGAGATGTGATCGAGTACTGGCATACGAACCTTGTGCCCAACTACTACCTGGTTGATGATTTTCAGGTTCGCACCCCTACCGACATCCTGGGCCAGCACATCCACCTGGTTAAGTTCGACGTGACATCTTCAGATGGAGCGGGAAACGGGTTCAATTACGAAGACGGCACCTTCAGTCCGCAAGAAGTTCAGGAGATGATTCACGCAATCAACAACAGCCCAAGCAAGGGATTTCTGAATGCCCCAAACCAGGCGCTGTCCCCGAAGACGCCGCCGAAAGAGATCTACGATTGCTCCAGCAATCCCAATGACCCACGTTGTACAGCGTGTGCCAATAACTGGACACCGACTTATCGACCGCAATGCCAGAGCTGGCTGGGAGCCCAGACAACTATTCAGCGATGGTATCTCGACCCTCTCCAGGACAATTCGGGTGTGGACCGTACGATGCGAACCGTCTTTACTCACGATCACTTCGGTCCGTCCACGCACCAACAAGCAGGTCTCTACGCCGGACTGTTGATCGAGCCCAAAGGTTCTACCTGGAAAAACTCAGAAGATGGCACGGTCATGGGTCGCCCGGCGAATCTCCCGCCAGTACGTCCCGATGGAGGCCCGACCAGTTGGAAGGCCGATATATGGACAGGAGCGTCCAACAATGACAGCTATCGTGAATTCGCGTTGGAGTTTCAGGATTTACAGCTGGCCTATCAGATAGAAACGATCGGTTCGACTCCGCCCAAGACTGCGCCGAATCCCAATCCGAGTGGAGGGTGGAGAGACTTTCGGTATGCCATCAACCCTGCGTTGGACGGCACCGGGACGGCTATGCCGAGGTTGATCAGTACGGGGAATTCGCCGCCGACGGGCACGCATTCAGTCAATTATCGCAACGACCCACTTCCGTGGCGGGTTGGTCAGTTCGGCGACATGTCGTATTTATACGACAACACGCTCAAACTCGCCTCCAATGCGCCTCCGAATGGCGATCCTTCCACTCCGTTGCTGCGCGCCTATCAGAACGACAAGGTGCAAATCCGGGTGCTGGTTGGCGCACATGTGTTTGCCCACCAGTTTAATCTCGAGGGGCCCACGTGGTTCGCGGAGCCCTCGTGGAAGAACTCCGGTTATCGGAGCGCTCAGCCGATGGGGCTCTCGGAGCACTTTGAGTTGCTCTTTAACGTGCCGCCGTCGTCGGCGCCGAACATCAATCGCAAGTGTCCCGACGGGATGTCGGAGAAAAACTGCGTTGACTATTTGTATAGCCCAAGTCTGGACGAAACGGGTGTCGCGAACGGGATGTGGGGTCTCTTCAGAAGTTATGACCCCATCGCAAAGGCCACCAAGTTGCAGCCGCTTCCAAACAACCCGATCAATGCAAACGTGAACACGACCTACTCAACTTGCCCGGCAGTCCTGGCGCCGCCGGCGGTCAAACGAGTCTATAACGTTGTAGCGGTGACCGCCGAGCAAGCCCTCTCGAGTATCAGTGCCGGCCAGATTGTTTTCAACGGGCGGGGCGCGAAACTGACCAGTACGAGCGGCGTGCTGTACGTCCGCGCGGAAGATCTGGATGCGCAGGGAAGACTCAACACCGGTGTGCCGGTAGAGCCGCTGATTCTGCGCGCCAATGCCGGCGATTGTATTGAGGTGAATCTGACTAACGCTCTTGCCCCGAATTCAGCAGTGTTCAGTAAGCAATTCAAGTTTGGGGCGCCGTTCACGAACGTGCCGGTCCAGAACAAGATGTCCAGCTATGTCGGGTTGCATCCGCAACTGCTCAGCTTCGACGCCGCGACGAGCTACGGCTTCGACGTAGGCTGGAACAAGCAGGGACAGCCCGGCCAGGTCGCGGCTTTTGGCGGGTCCAATACCAAGAAGTACACATGGTATGCGGGCAAGATCGAGCGAGCCGCCAATGGAAGCCTCACTTACACTCCAGTCGAGTTCGGAGCGCTCAACCTCTTCCCCTCAGACCAATCGTACCAGGGTATCAACGGTCTATTCGGGGCGATGATTATAGAACCCGCAGGCTCGACATGGAATTGTGACCCCGAAATCCCTGATTGCGGCTCGAAACGGAAGTGTGCCCCCGGAGACCCAAATTGCGACCCCAATAAGCTGCCGGCGGGTTCAACTCGCGCTTCTGCAACGGTCACGCTGCAGGACAAATCAGAGTTCAGGGAGTTCGCGCTGATGATCAGCGATAACCTCTTGATATCGGGCGGCAACACCGGCGCGGTGAATTACCGGACCGAACCGAGGGGATTCCGCTTTGGCTGCGGACTGGGCGTCGACCTCTCATGCATGAAGTCGGACAACCTGGTCCAGAAGGCTGCGCCGTCACCCTGCACTTCAATTGGAGCGGTTGGCGATCCTGAAACGCCAATCTTCACCGCTGGGATCATCAACGGGATTGGTCAACCGGCTAGATTTCGCTTGACGCATCCGTTCGGGACCGGCACATCCCAGGTTTTCACGCTGCACGGCCATGTCTGGCAGCGGAATCCATATACGAGTAACTCGAAGTCGATTGGTAATCAAACCCTCTCGCAGTGGCTGGGGTCCCGAGACAATCACGGCTCGACGGATCACTTCGATCTGGTTGTGGACAAGTCCGGTGGAGAATGGGCGCGACCTGGTGACTATCTGTACACCGTTTTTATTCCCAATCAGCAGGCAACCGGTGCATGGGGCATATTCCGAGTTGGCGACAAGGGATCATCGCGGCCCACTCCTGCGTGCGATCCACAGCCGACAACGAAGACATACACGCCAAGCTCTCTAGAGCGTTTCATCAGGCAGCCGGTCAACCAGACTCCCAAGCCATGATCGAGACTTCAATGGCGGGTTTAGAACCGAAGTCTTAGTACAACCGACCGGGCTTGTCTTATGAAAACACGGTCGTAACCACACAAGGCATCGGAATGTTTGAAGTGACAAGCATTAATGAATTCAGATTGAAGGAGGAAGGTTATGGGAAGCTCCAGAGTCGGAGGCGTTGTCGTTGGCGGCGGCTTCAAAGGCGGTAGCGGAGGCAAGGGCGGCGGCGGCAAGGGTGGTGGCGGCAAAGGGGGCGGCGGCAAAGGGAAAGATTGGAAAGGCAAGAGCGGTAAACCCGGTGGCAAATACGGGCCACAGGATACCGTCATGGTCATACTCAAGCGGTACGTGGCCAATGACCTGCTCCAGGCGCTCGCCGTAGCGCTCGGTATTATCCCACCCGGGAAGAAGAAGAAGGGGAAGAAAGGCAAAGGCAAGAAGAAGGGCGGCGGCAAGGAATACGGCGGCGGTAAGGAATGGGGCAAGGGCAAAGGCAAGGGCAAGACCCCCGGTGGCGGAAAGACTCCCGGTGGCGGTAAGACTCCCGGTGGCGGTAAGCCTCCTGGTGGCGGCAAACCCATTGGCGGTGGCAAAGTGGTTACCGGCGGCAAAGCGACTGGTGGTACCAAACCAAAAACGAAGCGCTGAACAAAAGCAAATCGTAAATGCACCAGCATACGCAGAGGGTTGTTTAAGAGACTTCAGTCGGGCTGAGGACGGTGGAACGGCAACGACGCTTAGCTGCCGCGTAGGGTTTGTTTTGCTTCCCGCCGACTAAATAGTGTGAGATATGAAGACCACTGGAGGGACTTCGCAGGCTTCCAGCAAGAACGTTTTACTCGATCTTCTTACAACTGAGTTCGAGGATGTTGATCAGGCACGTGCTCTGTTCGAAGAGTTCCTGCGGCAAAAGAGCTACAACGATAGCTTTTGTCTGAAACTGCTCGCACTGGCAAGGCAGAAAACGGGGGCCTCCTGGGCTCTCAGGCGGGCGGCTATCCTGATGCTTGAAAATCAAGTACTCAAACTTGATCCGACGAGACTGGATGATTTCGATTGGCTCCTCACTCAGCTCAATCTCAAGCCGGCGCGCGGACCTGGCCACGCGATTACAAGTTCCGTCCTGAGGGAAGGCTTCTCTACGACTGACTTTCGCTACTTCGTTCCCGAGCTTCGACGCAAACTCGAACGACTGAACCGCGTGCACGACAGGATAAGAGGGGCTAAGACCTCAGAGGACGCGCTGCGCGATTTCATCGAACTGTCCCGCTGTGATTGCAAGCTATCTCTCGCACGCTACCTGTTCACGCCTGAGGAAGTAGTCGACGAGATTCTGCGCCGCTTGCGAGTGACCGATGGGGTCAGGGATCTGGACCCTTTTCGCGCTCAGTTTATCGACGAAGAGCGAACTGTCGCCCTGAAGCTGTTACCGGACTTTGAAGCCGGAATCCTGAAGAGACTCTGTGAGACTTCCAGCACCTACTGGGTTTCGGAGGAAACGAGCTCCGAGATTAATTCCCTTGTCGAGTATCCGTTGTCGACCGTTGTGCTGGTCATCAAGCCGCCCGGCAGCAACCTCGAATTCGAGATCAAGAGGGCCGGTCGGAGAGGCCGCCATTCTTTGAACGTCGTTTACGCGCGAAATGGATACACCGTTCCGCCGTCACATCGGCTCGATGGCGGATCCATGCAATGGCTCTTGCGATATGAGGCCAACAGTGCGAGCAAAATCGGCTTCATTTATCGCCACGTGCACGGAACTCAAGCGCCGATCGCCAACTATATCTCCAGAACGACCATTTACTCTGTTCCCTCGCAAGGGGACGCGGTTCAAACACTACCCTATTTCACAGAGCCCTATTCCTTTGGGAATGGATTTCGCCAGATGCGAGCCGCGATGGCCGAATCCGTGAAGGCTTTGAAAGCCGAGGGCAACGCCGACTTGCCTGATCTGCCCGGCGACATTGGGTTGTCCGCGCAGTTCATAGGTCACGTCCAACCGGCGCAGTCCATTCTGAGCGGGACAAGCTCGTTCAGGTTGGACAAGCTGGCGGCATATCTATCACCTGCCGGGCCGACCAGATATTTCAGGGAGGGACTGTCCGCTGCAATCTCGAAACGAGATGAGAGGCAGTTGGCAGACGAACTTCTGGAAGAAATCCTGGGCGTCTATGTCGCTCCTGAGGTGAGATATCAAACCTATGAACAGTACCTCGAAGCGGCATTCGTCGTAACCGATAACCGGGTCAGAGCCGATTGGATTTACATCTCCCTGGTGGAACAGATCGCGAGGTTCTGGGGAACGTTGCTGGGGGTCCGAGGTTACTCCAGAGGAGAGTCGTTTGTCGCAAGAAATGTGGGATTGAAGAGCGTTTGGGACAGAGGCGAATGGAATGTGAGAATCATCTTTATGGACCACGACGATCTGTCAATCCCGGGACCGGATGAACAGATCTTTTACGTGTCGGGTGTTCTTCCATGCATGAAAATCGACGAGCGCCACATCTGGGATCGTTCGACTCCCGAAAGATTTGTCACCAGCGAAGTCGGCTACCTTCAACGCATCTACAGGATTGGTAAGGATGTTGATGAGCAGGGTCAGGCCGCGGCGGATGTGGAATTGCGAAGGGCTTATAAGAAAACACAGCAGGAACTATTGACGAATCCGAAACTTCGGCAACTCTTCAGCAGGAGATTCCTGGATCGACTCCTGGATTGGGACACTGTCGTCGATGGCTACGTTCAAAAGAAACATCTCAAACCGACTGGTGCAGCGTGGAAGCGCAAGATGAGAAAGGTGCTTGACGCAAAGGGATACAAGAAGGTTACGCTCGACTGCTACCTGGAGTTTATAGAGAACAACTGGACGCGGCTGGAGACCTACTCCCATCTTTACAGAGCGGAGGAGACAGCTAGTACCGGCGAAGACTGCAAGGCTGATAATCTGGCGGTTGCGTTGGCGTACCGTTGATTCCTGCGAGTCAGGGACGCCTGGTTCGCCTTTCAAAGAAAGAGAGGGAGGTCCACCGCCATGGCGGTACTCTCACATCAACAACTCACGGATTACGAACGCAACGGTATTGTCTTCCCAATAAGAGTTATTCCAACGGCCGAAGCATCTCTGTTTCGCAGCGCGCTGATGTCAGTCGCTGATAGTTGCGGAGACGGCTCGCTGAAGCGATTGGATGGTCTGCACCTCTTCTTCGATTGGGCTTATCGCCTGGCCAGTCATGAAGTTCTGTTGAATGCAGTAGAGGATGTTCTGGGTAATGACATTTTGATCGACGGTACGCTGGTCTTCTGGAAGCCGCCCCAGGATTCAGGCTACGTATCCTGGCACCAGGACGCCCTCTATTCCGGCTGGCACCTGACCCCAACGACTTCTACCTGGATCGCGCTCACGCCGAGTCATCCATCCAACGGCTGCATGCGGGCGATTGCTTCGTCCCATACACAAGGGCTGCTGAAACATGGAAATGTCTCAGACGAGTCCAATCTGTTATTTCGCGGCGAGCGAGTTGCACTGGATATCGATGAATCACGAGCGGTAGATATCATCTTGGAGCCAGGCGAGATGTCTCTGCACCAAAGCACGATTATTCACGGGTCGAATCCCAACACATCCGACGAGCCACGAATCGGCTTTATCGTGCGATTCGTCACCAGCCGAGTGACGAAGAGAGACAGACCGATGCTGCGGGTTCGCGGCAACACAAATTGCAGCCACCTGCGACTCGCCGAACCGCCCGACAAGAAGGACCAACAGTCCGCGTTGTCGGCCTGGCGCGCCTTCAGCGGCTGCTAGCTGCTCAGACGCAGGGCACGATTGGGAGACCGAAATATTCGCAACTGCCCCGTCGACTCTATTGACCCAACGGAGTCAGCCTTTCCCCAATCTGCTTCGTTCAATCCACCCAGAATTCCTACCGCCTCACTTCTAACAAAGCGGCAACACCCAGGGCGCTCATTCGCTGCACGCATGGCTCGCTTCGTGATATCGAGCCCTCTAGTCGTATTCGTGCCGCGAAGACGAAGAGTCTCCTCGCCGGTCAGGTCGATGATTTCACTAAACCCCGTCGCGTAATCGTATGCTTCGCACATTCTCAAATTGGCGCGGATATCCAGAGTCTCCACATAGATGTCGCTGTCCGAGAGTATCAGGAACCTCCCTGTCGGATTCGAGTTACTAATCCCCGTATTAAAGCACCATTCTCTATTGAACGGGCCGTCGTCTCGCAGGAAGACATATGTGCAATTTGCCGGTAGGGTCGCCGGATCGACCGTGGGTTGAGCGCCTTGCTCGACAATCACAATTGCGATCCTCGATGCGAAGAACTCGTTATAGTAGCGCGCCAGATACAACGGGTTCTCGTTGACGCTTCCTGCAATGCCTCTGTGTGCGAGGATGAGCGTCGTCTCGCTCAGAAGACGATCTACCTGAGAGCCGAACAACACTAATGATTTTTCCAGATACCAATGGTGCTCCAGACGATTCTGGGCGTCCGAATAATCGGTTTCTACCCAGGCCAGGTGCGGGGTGAAACAGTAGCAGTTGAACTGTTGTTGCAGAATGAAACTGGCGTCATCCAATACCGTTTCCGCCCTGCTGTTCAATTCGATGAACGCGTCAAACACGGCATCTCGCAGGACATAGGCATAGGTCGAATTGGCCCTGGTAATTCGGACTATGTTATCGGAGATCTTGATCGGGTCGTCCTTATGCAGAGCGCCAAAATACAACATGTGCCAGTCGCGCGGTAGTTGCCCGAAGTAATTGTCGAACCTCCCCTGCAGCTCAGGGTCAAAAACAACGTCATCTTCGAAGATGAGTACCTGGGACAGACCGAGCCGACGGGCCTCGCGAATGACCTCCAGGTGACTGACCAGGCATCCATAGGCGCCTCGCGAATGGAACCAGTTCGTGGGGACACTCAGGGCCTCACCGTCCAATGCAGAGAACCGGCGGACCGAATGAATTCCATGCCGGTCGAATTTGCGCTGCATTCGTTGCCAGCGATCCGGCCTTCTGTCCAGATTGATGCAGATTTTGTCTGGGAATGCCTCGTTGATTCCCACATCGGATGCGTCTTTTTTGTCTCTAGTCATTCTCGATGCCAGGCGGCTTGTTGAAGAGGGCCGTAAACCTCAAATCGCAGAATCGAGGGCCTGACCCCCGACTCCCTCAAATCGTGGAATCGAGGGCCTGACCCCTGACTCCTGACTCTGACCCGAACACATCGGAAAGAGTTCACGTGCGCTTAGAGCGCTCGGGCCTCGCAAATTGTATTACGGTTGTGGCTCCTCCTCAACGCTCTGAAGATAACGAAGCGCGCGGCTGATGAAGATTACATTACGACCAGCGTTCCTGTTGACGGTTGGCCATCCATCTCTTAGACTGTGCCAATCCAAAAGGACGTGCCGAGACGGAACAATGATCAAAGACGACAGCTCCGTTCTTACTGAACAGCAATTGGCGGACTACGATGAATTGGGATTCGCTCACTCGATCCCAATCCTGACGGAGGCTGAAGTTCGGCACTACGCCGCCGAAGTCGAAAAGACCTGCCAGGCACTTGGCGATCGAGTCACGCGGCTTGACGCGGCTCACTTCTTTTTTCGCTGGGCCTGGGACCTCAGCACACACCCGCGCCTGCTGAACTGTATGGAACAACTTCTCGGTCCCAACATGCTGCTGAAATCGACCAGGCTGTTTTATAAGTACGGGAGGAGCCCGTCTTTTGTGGGATGGCATCAGGATGGCATCACAGAGAAGCTGATAGATGCTCACGTTCCGGCAATCTGGCTTGGGCTAACGGCCGCATCCGTAGAAAACGGCTGTCTGCGCGTTGTGCCCCGATCGCATCGTCTTGGTCTCGTTCCACATGCCAATCGTCCCGATTCCGACAACCTGACCGCCCAGGGCCTGACCGCGCAGGCTGAGATTGACTCTCCGCAGGACGTGGTTATGCGTCCGGGCGAGATGATCCTGCTTCACCCGCTCGTTCTACATGCGTCAAACCCGAATCAGTCCGCGGAGCCACGCATTGGCTTTACTGCGACCTATTCGACCCCGGCGCTGCGAAGCAGCCGGACAGCAATTGCCTGGGTCCGCGGGGATGGGCCCAGAGACTGCTTCGATATAATCGACAAACCACCTGTGGCCTCCCTGGAGAATGCGGTTGCCGCATATCGCGCTCGCAACTATCAGATGCTTTACTGCCAGACTCCTTCTCAGCAGGCTGCGACCTCGGGTATCCGCAACGAACTCTGACCCTGTTGTGTCGAAGCAAGGACTCGATAATGACCCTGCCGCTACTATCGGTTGTGATCCCAACCTGGAATCGGGCTCACATTATCTGCGAGGCAATCGAAAGCGCCTTCGGTCAGCGGATTGGGCAAATTGAGGTCATCGTAGTTGATGATGGGTCTACTGACAATACTGTCGACATACTTGCGAAAAGTTTCGGCTCCCGTATCCGTCTGCTGCAGCTGCCCCGCCGCCGCGGCGCAGGGGCAGCGCGAAACGCCGGCGTAGCTCTGGCGAGCGGGAAGCTGATTGCTTTTCTCGATTCCGACGACCTTTGGCTGCCCGGGAAGCTGGATGCGGAACTCAATGTGTTGGAGCGTTTTCCGGAAGCGGAGGCGGTAATATCGGATAGTCTGAGCTTCATGGAGGGACGGGCTGAAGATCGCACTCGTTTCATGAGTAACGGTCTTCTTGCAGCCTCCAACGGGCAGGTGCGCTGGTTGAACGAGTGCAAATGGTTATGGACAAACAGCCAGAACGGCGTGGCGACATGTTCGATAACCTTGCATCGGAATGTTGTGGCCCGATTGGGACGGACATTGTTTGCCGAGGATTTGGTTCGCTGCGAAGATTGGGAATTCGAGTTACGCGTCTACCACTTGTGTCGAGTCGTTGTATTGCCTGAAGTCTGGGCGCAGGTCCGGAGTTTTGACGACGGCTCACGCCTTGGCCGCCCGCTCACCGGGGAGACCACCACTCGGGAACAGGAAGTTGGCTTGCTGCGTGATCGCCTTACTGTGATGGAGCGGTCGCATTGGCTCAGCGGTCTTGGCGCCGAGTTAGCTGCTGAGCTCGAGCGCTATCGTAGCGAAACCGCTTGTAGACTCGCTCGCCTGGGTACGCACGCTTCCAGCGTGCCGCCTTTCGTGAAGGACCAAGGCTAAGGTCGGGGCCGATTCGCGATGTTCACATGCCGAAGGGCACGCTGGAAGCGTGCGTACCCAGGCTACCCAGGGGATTTTCTTATGATCGATCTCAGCATTGCGATTCAACATACTCCCCATCGTGAAGACCGCCGGAAATGGGCCCAGGCAATCATTGAACAGTTGCGGAATGAGAATCCCGACGTACCGACTGCGGTCATTGAGGATATTCAGAGCGAAGGTTGTTGGCCGACATATCGTCGAGCTCTCGAGGCCGCCAACGCCGCTTCACATCACATCGTTTTACAGGATGATCTCGGCCTGTGCCGGGACTTCATACGATCGGTTAAAGAAGTGATCCGTGTGAGGCCCGGGAACCTGATCGCTCTGTACACGAACGCAACTTCTGTGTTCACTGCTCGAGAGCGGGGTGAGTCATGGATCGAGAAATCGGGCGTGTCGGGTCCCGCTGTAGTCTGGCCAACAGGTCTGATTGGCGAGTTCCTACAGTGGCAGGACCGGCACATCGACCGGAGCTTTGTGTTTGACACCGTCCGTGTCTCAATGTGGCTCATCAAGACCTCAAAGAGAGCCTTCGCAACTGTCCCCTCGCTCACTCAGCACTTAGGCTGTGAGTCCTCTACCCTGGGACTCAATAGTCCCTCCAAGGTTGCTGCCTGGTTCATCGGAGAAGATCGGTCCGCGCTCGATATAGATTGGTCGCTGGGCGTCTCCGCGCCGGTCCAGGATGGCTCCAACGTTAGACCGGAATGGTGGGAGCACTTCAAAGAGTAGATTCCCGGCCTTCGAGCGAGAGATGAGGAGATTAACAATGGAAGAGGTTCATCTATGGCGCGGGTCGGCCGAGCAACGAGCCCTCCGTTCTCACTGCCGGAAGTCAGGACAGTTTGTTTACTTTGACCGACAACTCGACTCTCCCAACTGGGACGGCAAAGCGGTAATGGACTTTGGCGGCAATACGGGCGAGCTTCTGATGGATGCCGGTTGCACGATACGTCCTGAAAACTACTATTGTCTTGATGTTCTCGAAGAAGCGCTGGAGGCAGGACGCAAGAGATTTCCTAAGGCTCATTGGATTCACTACGATCGCTACAACTGTTCCTTCAACCCTGAGGGTATCGCCGATTTGCCGATTCCGGATATTGGGATTCAGTTCGACATCATTCTGGCTTATTCCGTTTTCACTCACACGACTCGAGACGAAATGGGAGACCTGGTGGTCCAATTACGATCACGTCTCGTGCCAGGCGGCGTGCTGGCTTTTACATTCATCGATCCTCATTGGAAATCCTGGCCCGCCACCTATGAGGGCGACAATTTGAAATGGCGTTTAGAAAAAGCGCTTGAAACGAACCCGGCAGTTGATGTCAGCGGCCTGCTGGAACAGAGCAGCAATGCGGACTGGTGCGCGCTGGTAGACGGTGCCGAGCTGTATGTCAATAGCAATGGCATCTGGGACAACAAAGCCCACCAGTCATGCCTTTCATATAACGTTTACTATACTGTGGAGTTCTTGCAACAAGAGTTCCCTCGGGCTACAGTCCGTCCCCCGGTCAATGGGGAAATGCAGCATTGCTGTATTATGCGGAAGGAGAGCTAATCTCTTCTTGAAAAAGAATTGGTGCGCCGATGACCGCGGGTTGTGCGCTGCTCGCTTAGCGAATCAAAACAGCGGAATTCAGAGTGGACTTATAGGCTCAGGGTTCGTTCTCATTAACACCTCGATTTATCGAGGTGTTGCGGTGGCGCGGACGGTCCTTCGACTGTTTCAACAGTCTTCCGATTTCGCGAGGGGAAACCGTTGAAACGGTTGCAGGTCCCGTCCTGGTCGAGGGCACCTCACTAAAGTGAGGTGTTAATGAGATAAGCGCTCGCGGAGCAACGTCGAGCTAACGAGCAAGGACAGGACCCCGCAGCGCGTCGAACTTTTGATTGCAACCAAACAGTTCTGCGTCGTCTGGATTCTCAATCACATCGCACTCGGTTGACAGCCCCATGCCAGTTTTTTAGACTGTCCGCAACCAGTGCGAGCCCGTGCTGGGAGAACTTATCGAAAGCGCGAAAATACTCAAAAAGATTGGAGCAGCCCGAGATGCTCGCGCCGTTTCCGAGTACCGGAAGAATCGATGTCTCATCCTCCCTGGCGTGTGACCTGCTGAAGGGCGCCGAGAGCCTGCCTGTGTACGACAACAAGGAGTTCTACTCGTCCGCGTTGCAAACTCTGGTGCGTGATCATATTCGCCAAAACTGTCCGGATGGTTTCGATTGGCTCGCCGGTGAGATACGGGAGCGAATCGCTCAGTGGCCCTACTGCGTGTTACTGCAGGGCCTTCGATTCGATGAGGGGAACAGGTTGTTTATCGCCATTAACCGGGCCTTCGGCGAATTGGTGGCCCGTCCATACGAAAAACCGAGAGCTCAACTGGTTCATTACATCCAGCCGGCGACCGACATCCGTTCGTCGAGAGGAGGCCAGGAGAGTGAGAGATTGCATACGGACACCGCGGATTGGGAAACACCGGTCGAACTGATCTCGATGGTCTGCGTCCGCGCGGACCGGGGAGGAGGAGGCCGGTCCCGGATCCTTGACGTTGACTCGGTGCGAGACGAAGTAGGGACTCGCCTGGGCATGGAGACACTTGAACTTCTGGAGACCGAGGCCGTACCGTGGCGGCTTGCCGATTACTTCGGAGGCGGCACGAAGTGGCGGACCGTGCTATCCGAATCCAGCATGTGTTGGCGGCGCTACACAATTGAGCTGGCACTCGATTCCGATGGTATTGAGGTTTCGGCAGCATTGCTGGCCTCATTGGACGCGTTCGAGAATGTCATCTCTGCCAGCAAGCGCACTGTTGATTTCCTGATGCGCGAGGGCGAGTTACTGTTTGCGGACAACTGGCGGACAATTCATGCTCGCACGCCGATCGCGGACGGTGAAGCTTCCGGCCGCTTGATGATTCGAAGTTGGATCAGAACTCAAATGAATGGAGATGCGAATGCAATTCGCTCAAATTCGGGATCGCGTCGAAACTGATGGAGTGGCGGCGCCCATCGACCTTACCGCGCTCCACGGAAGATGGGTTAATTCGAATCCAGATTCGAGTGGCATCGCGCGGATGGTCATATCCGGGACCGACGCAAGTCTTACTCTGCAGGTGTCCGCGATTGGCCCGGATGGTTTGATCGACTGGGGGACAGTGGACGTCACCATACTAACCTCAGGCCCATCGTCGAGGGTTGCCGCGGGTTTTACCTGTCGCTACGACTTCGGCTTTGTGGAAATTCGGCTTCAGGCGATGATCCTCAAAGGGTTGATCGTTCTCGCCGAACTACACAGATTCAAGGACGACAGCAAACGCGTGGACTATTTCGTTCGCGAATACTTCGCGTTGGATCACGGGCGATACTAAGGTCCCTGACTAACAAGCTGATTGAGAATCCACAATGACACAGAACTTCGAATATAAGCAGAGCTATCATCTGAATCCCGCGTTAACTGATCCGGCGACAAGAACTCTGAACGCCGACAAGCTGACCGGTCGATGGGTGAATACGGACCCGGCGACACAAGGAGTAGCCGAAATCCTGATTGAACAAGAGGGCGGGGTCTTCAAGGTCGGCGCAGTTGGTATAGGGGCGGACGGTCCAATTGCCTGGCCTGTGACCAGGGCCACCGCATTGGCAAATCTGGAGGAAGAAGCGGGACAGCGCGCGCTTGCTCTGGCGGTTACTTTCAAGTTTGGCTTCATGACTGCAGAGACATATCTTCGAGTTAACAAAGGCGTATTGGTCATCGTGCTGTTTTGTACTTTTACGGATGACAGCGGAAGATCGAATTACGTGAATCGTGAGTTTTTTTACCGGCAGGTTTGATGCTGGATCAACTCGACCGGGTCCGCTGAAAGTTCTGAGCTGTCTGAGAGGAGAAGGAGTCGCATTGGATTTCATTCGCCTCACCCCGGAGCAACGAAAGTCTTTTGACGAAGATGGCTTTCTGGTCGTTCCAGGCGCCCTTGAGCCAGAAGCCGTAGGCCGGCTGATCGAAGCAGGCGACCGGCTGGCGGAATCGTTCCTCAACAAGCCCAGCGTTCTCGACCGGCCGGAGTACAACCATATCGATCTGCGGCCGGGCATTCTCAGAGAAGAGGCGCTCTTCGATCTCATCGCCAATCCCACTACCGTCCCGCTCGTCGTTCAGTTGCTCAGCCCCAATATTCATCTTCATTCCACGACACTCATTTACAAGAGACCCGAGAATCCCGATGCCGAACCCTTTAGACGCGGATGGCACCGTGATATTCGGATCCCGCGGGACCTTGGACACCAGGGCTTGCCGCTGGTGGGTATCAAGATTTGCTACTGTTTGACGGATTTTCAACAGTCTGATTGCGGCATGACCCTGATGGCGCGCGGAACTCACCGGAGAACTGATCCCCTGGCGATTCCGAAGGGACAGATCGATCCAGTGGGGGTCGAAGTGTGCGACCTCAAATTGAACGCCGGAGACGCCTTGTTTTTCGAGAACCGCATTTTTCACACCGCTGCGCCGAATCGCAGCAATCGCGTGTCAAAGGTACTGATGTTCGGCTATGCCTACCGCTGGATGAAGCCCGAGGTGTATCTCGATGTTCCCGACAAGCAATACCTGGATAAGGCAGATCCGATTGTACATCAACTGCTGGGAGGCTACCGCGACGTTGATACCCCGCCCTGGGCGTTGCAGCGATGGGCCAGGCGTCACAACGCTTGTCCGGAATCCCCGCCGTGGACTGTGGAGATTTGATCGAGTCAGAACGTAAGTTACAACGCTCATGTTTGAGTCTTAGCTGCGGTCCGCGAAGGTCGGATGTTGTGAACGGATGTCTCTCGAAGACGAGACGCTGCTGTGTGTGAGATGGAAGAGCGATGAATCTTAGATTCCACTGGATGCTTCCAAAAGGAGGAGAGGTAGCCATTGATGCGCCTCAGACGCCTCAGGAGGCAGCCCGTTATCGAATTCTGTCGACAACCAACGCGTCGGCTGCTCCTCGGCCCGACTTGAAAGGTTGGTCGCACTTTGCTCGCCACGCAGAGGAAGCAGGGATCGATTCGGTGCTGATATCGTTCAGTCGTTACGAGCCGGATCCCCTTCTCGTCAGCTGCGCTCTCGGGCGAGCCACGGGCAGGCTGAAGTTCATCGTCGCTTTTCGCTCAGGGTTGATGCAGCCGACAACTTTTGTTCAGCAGGTCAACACCCTCTCCGCTCTGATCAACGGACGCGTCAGCTTGAACATCGTTAACGGCAGTTCAACGTTGGAGCAACACGGGTACGGGGATTTTCTCGCGCACGACGAGAGGTACGCGCGCGCCGAGGAGTTCCTGGCGGTCTGCCGTTCATTCTGGAGCGCCGACGGCGAAGTCGATTTCGCCGCGAAACATTATCGAGTCGAGCGAGGAAAACTTCACACGCCATTTCTCGCGCCGGATCGGAACGCGCCGGAAATCTATATCTCGGGACACTCGGAGCAGTCCGAGCGGCTGGCCTATTCCCAGGGCTCGTGCTGGCTGCGCGTGATAGACACGCCCGAGAAGCTTGCACCGTTAGTGGAGCGCGCTCGAGCACGCGGAATCGGCGTCTGTCTTCGGCTCGGCCTGATCTGCCGGTCTACCCGGGAGGAGGCAGTCGCGACCGCCGAGTCCCTCTTGCCGGACGATCGAGATGAGAACACCGCGACCCTTAAAGATGACTCACAAATGTACGACGAGGGCAAGTCGGCTGCGAGCGACACCTACTGGCTGAACCGTTCCCTCTGGGCAGGGTTGGTGCCGTATTACGGCCCCGTATGGACAACTCTCCTGGGTACGCCGAAGGATGTCGCCGAGGCCTTTCTCGCATACAAACGAATCGGCGTTACTGGGTTCATCATTTCGGGCTGGCCGGAACTGGATGAGTTGATCCGTTTCGGCAGAGATGTTCTCCCGCTCGTCCGGGAGGCCGAACGCCGGCGATAGCATGATTCTTCGTAACGATGGTTTGCCGGCGAGCGTTTCTCGATGATGGTCGCGATTTGAAGAGATAACAACAACCGTAAGAGTAAAGCCGTGAGTTTAAGATTCCATTGGATGTTTCCAAAAGGCGGCGAAGTAGCCATGAAGACGGCCCAGGAAACGTCCCGTGTTCTCACCACGAGGAGCGCCTCGCCGGCCGCGCTGCCGGACATGGAGGGCTGGCTGCGTTTTGCCCGTAACGCCGAGGAAGCGGGAATCGAATCGGTGTTGCTCTCTTTCAGTCGTTATGAACCGGATACCTTTTTCATAGCGTGCGCAGTT
>DASYSA010000224.1:0-16939 GCA_036003885.1 Blastocatellia bacterium
ATAACGTAGGCGCATCCTGAGGGATCGACCGCTATATCTGCTGCCACATCCTCTCCGCTCCCGCCCAGGCAGAGGGAATAGATGAATGACCCTACCGGATTCAGCTTCACCACAAAGGCATCGGTGTTCTCACAACCGGAAGCTTCTGGACTTGTCGGGAATCCAATCGTACCGAAGCCGGTCACGTATGCGTTGCCATTAAGATCGGCAGCAATACCTCGACCGAGGTCGGTGCTAATTCCGCCCAGGTAAGTGGAGTAGGCGGGCGTGGAAAGCTGATTATTAAACTTCGTGACGAAAGCGTCGGCAGGACCGTTAAGATTACACTGCACGCAATTGAAAGTCGGGAAGTCGGGCGAGTCGGTTATTCCCGTTACGTAGATATTGCCTTTGGGATCTATAGCGATTCCATGACCGATTGTCCTCTCAAGATCAGTACCTGAAGAGCCACCCAGGTACGTAAGAGCCTCAATTGCGCCAGCCGTATTGCCTTTGGCGACGAATATGTCGACAAGACCATTGAGAGTTTTTTGAAAGGCGTTTTGTGTGACGGGCAGGTCAGTCGAGCCCCCCGCACCAACGACGTAGAATGTGCCCGGAGAGTCTACGGCGATGCCGGTGGTAAGGTCGTTACTGCTGCCTCCAAGGTAAGTAGAGTAAACCAGGCTGTCGCCGTCACGATTGAGCACCGTTACGAATCCATCTTGTGCGATGGAGCCGCCTCCGAACTGCGGCTGAAAGGCATTGAATGTCACCGGGAAATTAGCCGGGCCGGCGAGCCCGGTTACGTATGCCTGGCCGATAGGATCTACGTCGATGCTAAAGGCGCCATCGAAGCCACTGCCACCGATGTAAGAAGAATAGACCAGAGCCCCGGTCGTACTTAACTTCGTGACAAAGGCGTCGCCGACTCCGCCGTTGAAGATTTTGCCTTGCCCCCTTCCGGGCAGCGGCGGGGGAAAAGAGTTCTTTGTCGGAAAATCATTCGACAGCGTTACTCCCGTCACATAGGCGTCGCCATGCATATCTACGGCTATGCCGCCATAAGTGATCAAACCGTAGAAATCCTCGTCGTTACTGCCGCCGAGGTAGCAGGAGTAGACCAGCGCCGAGCCGGACGCGTTCAGCCTGGACACAAAGGCGTCAAAGCCACCGCCGGGACCGATCTTGCTATTAGCCGGCACGGTCGGGAAGTTGAGCGAAAGAGTGGCTCCGGTGACGAAGGCATCGCCATGTGCACTAACCGCAATCCCCAGGCCCACGTCATTGCCTGCGCCGCCGAGAAACGTGGAGTAACTCAACACCGGGTCAATTATCAGCGGACGGCTCGCATCGTAGGAGGCCACTTCAAAACCCACCTGATGTTCGCCTTTGAGAGTGTAGCCGCCAGAGATCGCCACCTTGGCATCATCGTTCTCTTGATAAATGAGGGGCTTTTGGAGGCGAACCTGCCCGCCTGGAATGTGTAGCACGAGGTCGCCGTTTCTCAGTTCGATCTTGTCTGCGCCTTCAAAATCCAGCGTGATGTTCCCGGGATTGGCTCCTGGAGCCAGTATGAAGTCATACTCCAGCTGTCGTTGACTGTTGCCGTAGTAGACCAGATCTACCCCGGGATACACGGCCTGGTATTTGACCTTGGCGTAGGTAGGAATGGCCGTCTGCCATTTCTTTGGATCGTTGCCAATGAAGTAGTTGCTCTTGCCGGGAAGCTCGTCCAAGCCGGCGGCGTGCGGGGTCGGGTTGGAGTCGACCAGCTTCATTCGCAGGACAGCCGATTGAGGGCCCTTCGATTTTGAACTGCGATTTGCGGATTCCGGATTCTCGAATTTACTTGAACGCGGAAGAGGATCTTTCTTGGGCGCGCCTGAATCCTCATTACGCAATTGGAGGACCGCCTCGGTCGAGGTCAAGAAGAGTGCGTAGCCGGCACCACGGGCCACGAACTTGACCTGATCATCAGTCTGGCCTCGGTTGACTTCGAAGCTGAGCGGCAGTTTTCCATAGCGAGCGCTGACATTCGCAGTTGACGCTCCAGTCCCATCAGCGTTAGAGCGTGCGAGTCGGCTCTTGGGGGAGGGTAAAGAAAGCGCGCATCCGAATGCCAGCAGGGCCAGCACCAGTCCGGGTGCAGAGAACAAGCCTTTTTGAAATCTGGTCATGATGATTCTCCTTCGTCGTTAAGTTTCCGCAGGGCCGCTTTCGATGGATGCGTCGCGAACGCGCGAGCAGTGACAACGAGTTTCCGTGAGGGTCGGGCCAATCGCCCATCGCGATCGTGGGTCTCAAGTATGTTTTTCTGTTCTTCGAGTTCGCTCAGTTGCCGAGGAAGACGTTTGAGATATGGGAAACCTCAATGGCAATGATCTTGAGGTCCCGGTACACCACTTGTGAGGTGGTCGCCAAGGGACCGCCATGCCCAGCAGTGAGCACCACGCTGCCGGGCGCGCTGAAACTGTGAACGACCTGAAGCGTTAGCCCCATGGCGTTACTCCCGCCAGGGTGACCGGGACTTTCGTCGTGTATCTCCTCCAGTACCACCTTGGCCTCGTCGAAATCGGTTCCCGCCGTCAATTTGCTGGTTACGGGTCGCTGAGTCGAGAAATCAGCGAACCCGGTTTCGACGTTCATCTTGGCCATAATGACGTAGTCGCCCGCGGGCAGGTTGAGTTCGGCGATCGGCCCCTCGAGCAGAGGCGGAATCTGGCCCGGCCCATCATTGAAGCCGGCGAAAACCCTACCGCCTCGGCAGCCGGTGCAGCCTTCAATGATCGACGGGTCGAGCGCCAGCCGAACCGACCCGTCCTCACGGCTGCCAACCAAACCTTGACCGAGGTTTATGTCAGTTACTTCTCCGCCGACCACCCAATCCACCTGGCGCTCTGACGGTTCGCATGTGGTGTTCGCATCAGTCAACATTCGCAACTGGCCGTTGCTCTTAACGCAGATCGGCACGCGGGTAACAGTTGGCGTCTGGCGTTGGCTGACGGCGGCCATCGTGCTCCCGAGCAGGAACAGGGCAGCAAGGGACATCAGCAGCTTGAACGATGATGGTTTCATGGTCCTCCTCCCTTCAAGCTCCCTTCAAGCATGTCTCACGCGCGGATTCGTTGAAACGCTTTTCACCTGACCAAGAGGCAAGCTCTGGGGCGCTTGAGCTTCGATGTTTTCCCTACCGGTCCGGACGGGAGCTTCGAGCTCTCGGCCAACGCGACTTATTGTTGGGTGCCCGGCGGGTCAGGCTGCGGGTTGAACCCTCTGCTCAGGCCCGGGTGCAGTATCATCGTGCGTTGCGTTTCGTTGTCTACCACTTCTTCGGAAACGACCAGATCGCGGGTGTCCGGGCCGCCCAGTGATTTGACTTCTGCACGTGTCAGAACTCTAGTCAGCCTCCCCGGCAGGTCATCCCTGTTCAGGGATATAGATGCGGTGTGGCCTGGAAGCACCACCCGCCTCGCTGCGGCCAGTGGGTTGCCGTCATCATCGAATATCCTCATCTCAATTGGAATTGCGTTTTCGCTTCCGGTATTCGCCACGTTGAGATAAAGAGTCTGACCGAAGGCAATGCCCATCGGCGACGGCTTGTCTTCGCTGTCTTGAAGGGCACGCACTAAACCGACAGGCCAGGCTGTCCAGATCGCCACAGCCGCGAGCGTTGCCGTGATCAGGTTAAGAAGGTTCGTTCGTCTGTTTCGAGTTTCCATGATCGTCTCCTTCTGCGCGTGTTTACTTGCCCTCATAGGTGTACGCATTTGCGGTTGCACCATTCGGGCTCGCGCTGTTCTTCAGCAGCGGCGAAGAGCTCGTTGGCTTTTCGGGCTCTACGGAAGATGAGGCCAATCAGGTGGGCTTATTACCATGGCCATAGAGCGACAAGAATTTTCCTCTGGAATGGTGCTTACGAAGGAACCAGTAAGTTCGAGACCGTTGAACTCCGAGATCACCCAATGGAGGTATTGGTGAATTATTAGACAGCTCGCCTGGCGCTCCATTTTGACTTGCCTGTGAGAGAGGAATAGAATGTCGGCATTTCGATGAACAGGAACGCTGACTCCCGTTGACCTCACCCGACTTTGCTGGATCCTCACAGTGAGGAGATGTTCCGATGTACCGCAAACAGCGCTGTTGCTGCTGGCTAATCATTGCAGCCTTGTCGTTCTCCTGCCTCGCTCTTCGGGTCGAGTCTGCTCAATCAGCCGATCAAGAAGCCCTGCGCAAACTTGTAAATGAGCTCTTCGCGGCTTATGCGAGGAAAGATCTGCAGGCGTTTTTGTCATTGTGGAGCGCAAAGTCTCCTGAATTAGAATCGCGCAAGATCGCCATGCCCGATCTCTTTGCGGAACACGAGAAACTTGAAGTCAAGGACTTGAGCATCGGTGAAGTTTCGGTGGAAGGCGAAAGGGCCACGGTGCATTACGAGGTTGACCTCGGCGCTGCCGAGATAGGGACCCGCCGTCATGCCACCGGCTCCGGAAAATCGACCCGCAAGCTCTACGGAATCAATGAAGATGGGACGTGGAGAGTATGGCGGGATGCCTCCTTGGAGGAAGACCTTGCGCTCAAGCTGATCGACGCGCAGTCGGAACAAGAACGCATCGCCCTGCTCAGTTCCGAGAGCCAGCTGGTGACAACAAAGCTGCGTAAAGCGCTCGTCGTACAAGCAGAGCGCCAGTCGTATTTAGCCAACCACTCTGCGGCGCTCGCCATCTATGCAATTGCGCGAGCCATCGCCGAACGGATCGGAGACAAGGAGGGAATGGCGGACGTCTCTCTGGGCCTCGGAATGATCCATCGATCTCAAGGCAACTTCAATGCTGCTTTGGAGGATCTCGAAAAGTGTTCAACTCTATACAGAGAGGTCGGAAATCAGGAGTATCTGGCCTTCGCCCTGGACTCAATTGGGACCGTTCACCGCAAGCTGGGCAACTATGTACTGGCATTGGAATACAGCGAGAAGAGTTTAGCGATAGCCGAAGCATCCGGATCCAGGGATGCGAGTTTAAGCACGCTCATGAACCTCGGCAATGTGTGGTACGCCCTGGGTGATTTCCCCAGAGCGCTCGAAGCCTATCAAAAGGTTTTGCCAATATTTGAAGCATTGAACAGAAGACAAGGGATCAGCTATGCGCTGTCCAACATCGGAAACATCTATTATGTGCAAGGCAACTACGGCGGCGCCCTGGAGTTGTATCAAAAGAGTTTGGCCATAGAGCAATCCATTGGAGATCAATCCGGAATCTCCTCGAGTCTTGC
Organism: Blastocatellia bacterium; assembly: GCA_036003885.1. Classification (GTDB taxonomy): domain Bacteria; phylum Acidobacteriota; class Blastocatellia; order UBA7656; family UBA7656; genus DASYSA01. Next base: position 5,251 of record DASYSA010000224.1, read on the forward strand.
TAGCATCGGGTTTGTCCACCGTCAACAGGGGAACTACGATCTGGCCCTGGAGTTCTATCAGAAGAGCCTGGCTCTGCGCCAAACACTGGGGGCAAAGGCAGACATCGCCAATAGTCTTAACTACATCGGCAACGTTCACAAGCTACGGGGTGAACAAGGTCAGGCCCTGGACTTCTTTCGCAAGAGCCTGGAGCTCAAAGAAGCGCTCGGGGATAAGCCCGGCGCCGCATCCTCCCTGTTTGGCATAGGGCAGTTCTATCAGTCAGAGGGTAATTACGGAATGGCCCTGGACTCTTACCGGAAGAGCCTGAAACTCTTTGAAGCCATGGGTTCCAGGCACTGGATTAGCACGGTTCAGTTAGGCATCGCGCAGACTCACTATTCGCGCGGCAGCTACAAAGAGGCGCGCGAGTCGGCTGAACGAGCCGCCGACATCGCCATGCAGACCGGCATGGTCGAGGCGCTCTGGGAAGCGCGCACCATTATGGGGAAAATCCATCTCGCTCTCAGCCAGCCTGCACAAGCTCGCCGGGCCTTTGAGGAAGCGATCTCTGCGATCGAGGAACTGCGCGGCCAGCTTGCGGGCGACGAACAATCACAGCAGCACTTCTTCGAGAGCAAGGTCGCGCCATATCACGAAATGATCGGGCTACTAGTTGCACAGGGCAATCTAGAGGAAGCGCTGGCTTACGCCGAACGCGCCAAGGCTCGTGTGCTGTTGGACGTGCTCAATACCGGGAGAGTCAACTTTAGCAAAGCGATGAACTCTCAAGAGCAGGAACAGGAGCAAAAGCTCAAGACGAAACTCGCTTCGCTAAACCTCCAGATATCACGCGAGAGCCAGCTAGCCCAGACTGATCCGAAACGACTCACTGACATCCACGACCGGAGGCAAAAGGCGCGGCTGGAATACGAAGCGTTCCAGACCAGCCTATACGCCACCCATCCGGAGCTGAAGGTGCGGCGGGGTGAAGCCCAGCCTGTGAAGCTCGAAGACGCAGCCGCGCTACTGCCCGATAGGCAGGGTGCCTTGCTGGAGTACGTCGTAACGAATGAGAAGACCTACCTGTTTGTGCTGAGCTACGCGGCTGCCGAGACCCTTCAGCGCCAAGCCACGGGCGCAATCGCGCAACCACTCCGTTTGCGCGTATACAGCCTGGAGGTCAAGCGAAAGGATCTGGCCGCTCAGGCGATTGAGTTCCGGCGGCAACTTGCGAAGCGGAACCTCGGCTTTCGAGAGACCGCGAGGAGTTTGTATGACCTGTTGTTAAAACCGGCGCGCGCGGAACTTCAGGGCAAACGAACGCTGGTGATCGTGCCCGACGGAGCACTGTGGGAGCTGCCTTTTCAGGCCTTGCAGGACGCCAAAGGTCGTTATCTGCTGGAGGACCATGTGCTCTCCTATGCGCCGTCGCTAACGGTCCTGCGTGAAATGGCAAGGCTGCGGACAAAAAGACCTGGGGACAGACCGACATTCGCGACTCTCCTGGCGATGGGGAACCCGGCTCTGGGAAAGCAGACCATCGATCGAGTTACGTTAGCGCACAGAGATGAGCAGCTCGAGCCACTGCCCGAGGCGGAAAAGGAGGTGAAGACGCTGGCCCAACTCTACGGGTCGGCGCAGAGCCGAGTTTACGTTGGCGTCGAGGCTCGCGAGGAACGAATGAAGAACGAGGCGGGCAGCTTCGCCATTGTCCACCTAGCCACTCACAGCACTCTGGATGACGCGAGCCCCATGTACTCGCGTGTGCTCCTGTCACAAGAAGCAGGCAACGCAAACGAGGACGGGCTGTTGGAAGCATGGGAGATAATGAAATTGGACTTGAAAGCAGACATCGTTGTGCTGTCGGCTTGCGAGACGGCGCGTGGGAGAGTAGCAGCAGGCGAAGGAGTGATCGGATTAACCTGGGCCTTGTTCATTGCCGGCACTCCCACAACGGTTGTGAGTCAGTGGAAAGTAGAGTCGGCGAGCACAACTGAGTTGATGGTAGAGTTCCACGGCAATCTCAGATCTCACTTCAAGCCTGGGGGACAGCAGCTCGGCCCGGCGTTGGCTTTACGCGAGGCTGCACTCAAGCTGTTGAAGAACCGTCGATACAGTCATCCGTTCTACTGGGCTGGATTCGTCGTCGTTGGCGTTGGCTCCTGAAACGCAATATGTCTACTTTGCCGGACGCAACGCTTGAATCCTTTTCAGCAGACGCTGCGCTGCGGAAGACTTCGGGTTATCATCGAACAGAGCCTTGAACTCGCTCTCTGCCTCATCCAACAGACCGACCTGCGCATAGGTAACGCCAAGCATCAGATGTGATTTGGGGTAGTCGCGTTTCACCCGCTCGAGCTCACTAGCTTGCGATTGCTCCAGGACTTTGAATTTCGCTTCAGGGGCCGGCGGCTCCGGCGACATCACGTCTTTCCCGTCTATCCGCGCCACGACCTGCCAGGAATAGATCCGGCCTCGTTGGAGAGGCGCTGGGGCTGTCCAGTCAGTTACCGTCAAGGGCGGCGATACCATCACTTTCGTGAAACTCGAGTCGAAGACTTGAACGATGTAGGTAGCTGCGCCGGCTAGCGGCCGCCACCGAAAGCTGGGACGGTCTTTCTGCGTCACGATGCCGACCGGGCTGATCAGTGCGAATGGAACGCCCGCGCTGGGCCCAAGGAGCGTGCCGCGGCTTCGCGAAAGTTCCTCGAGGTCCGGCGCCGCTACTTGCCCATTGAGCAGCGCCGCCTTCACTCTCTCCTGGTTCTCCGCTGAAAGCACTCTCTCCTGACTCCCCTGTAGACGCTCAACCCCCGAAAGATTGCCGTTCTTGCCGAGCGTGATTAGCGCCTCGTTATCGTAGAGCGCAACCGCGGTCTCCGGAGAAGTGTTCAGGATTTCAACTTGCGCCCGCTGAAGCTGTGCCACCTGATCCCGTAACTCGGTAATGACATCATTCGTCCGCTGAAGGTCGATCACCCGTGCCTGCAGGTCGGCAACTTGCTTCCTTAGCGGCAGCGTAGCCACCCAGCCAATGACTAACGCCATCCCGACCAAACCCGCCACCTGAAGCGGAATCCTGTATCCCGGTGCTCGCCAGAAGGCCAGGAACTTTTCTCGGAGGTTGGAGCGAACGGCCGGTATATAGTCACGTTCGGAGTAAGCCCGTATCTCAGTCCTGAACCCACGCAGGTCTTCGACCTCATCTGCGCACGCAGCGCAAAGCTCCAGATGGCTCTGGGCGATCTCGCGGTCCACATCGTCCGCGACGTCATCGACGTATGCGGCGAGCACCTCGAATGGAAGATGTTGCGGTTGCCCCCTTGCTTCTGCACGGAAACCCGCTCTCAGGAAAGCGAAGGCGCTCTGCTCACCTTCTCTCTCCACCCGATTGCGGCAGATCTCACATACCGCAAGATGGTCATCGGCAGCAAGCAATTCAGCCGGGGAAAGCCGGCGCTGCTTGGACCGTTCAATCAATTCCACAGAAAGGTGTTCCGACACGAATGACTCTTCCCCTCTAGTTTGCTGCGAAATGGATCGAGCTCCCCTAACGATTTAAGATGCCAATTCCTGCAAAATCTTACCACTCGCGAAACGAACTTTTCATCTTCCTTTCTCGAGAGCTTGCATTCGGCGAGCCAGCCGCTCGCGCGCGCACTTCCGCAGGTTGATGACCTGCTGCCGGGTCATGTCCAGAAGCTGAGCGATCTTCGAGTCCGGCAGCGGCAGATCATTCCATAGCTCGACGAATCTTTCGGCTGGCATCTCCAGCGCCTGAGCGATCTGACGAACGGTGGCAATACCACGGCGGGGAAATAATTGACTGCAGTCATCGCCGCTCTCATCTTTCAAGTTCAGCAGGAGCGCCGAACGCTGCCGAACCGGGAGCTGTTGGATTTCCGTCCAAAGGCGCTGGAGATAAAGGCGCTGCTCCAGTTCGGTCTCTGGTCCCGCTCGCGTATCGCTCAGTCTTTCCAGCGGATCGCCATCTTCTTCGTCGCCTGCTTTGGAACGAACCAAGTCGTCCCTGGTGCCAGTCCACTCGGCGGCTACCTTCACCAGGTCGTCCAGTTCGACAGCACCGCCCGCCCATCTCAAAACGCCCGCCATCAAAGCGGCGAGGTTCAGGCGCGGGTCGTCAGGGCTACCCAGGCCGGCCTGCTCCTGCGTGAAATGAGCGTCGCGCAATTGTTGAAGCCGGCTACCCTCCACTGGTCTCTTCTGCTCTCCCCACGCAGCCAGCCCACAATAGAGTTGGCGGTCATCGCCCCTCCACAAGGTGAGACCTTGCTGATGAGTGAAAAGGTAGCGAAGCCTATTCTTGAGGCTGTGGCGGAACGGATACTTCCGGCGGAGGTACTTGTGACAAGCGTGATAACTGATTACTGCGACATAGCCGCGGAAATTGCTAATGGGATTCTCATGAGGCACGTTCTTCAACTCCCGCAATCGCGAGATCAGTTGGACCATTATATCTGCGCGAACATCTTCCAGGTCCAGACCCAGGACATTGCCGGAACTGGTCGTCGAATGAGCGTATAGTTTAAATTTGGTGATGCTCTGGATGATCGGTTCGGCATGTTTGGAGATCAGGAGTGCCAATAGCCGTTGGCACTCCTCCTCATCCGCAGCTTGCAGGAAAGGAACCAGAATCTCATCATCTACCGGCGGTGACGCTTCCATCTAGGGATCCCCTCAACTGGCCAGGCAGTAGTTCATCCTTCAGGGTTACGCAGAGAAGCGTTGATATGAAATTGCTCGCCGGAGGGTTTGGCGGGGCGTCGCATCATTAAGCCCTCATCAGCCCCCGCTGATCGCGGGTGAGGTACGCGCGCGGCTCTTCGGTCGACTGTAGTCGTTTATCCCATATCAGAGGAGCTATTCAACAAATCTTTGGATGTTGATTCCTAGAAAGAGTGGACGCAACCCACTACGCGCCTCAGAAGCGAAGAGACTGGAAAAGCGAAAAGGCCAGTTAGTCTAAAGATGATCCACGCCTTCGAATCTTCCAGGCCTCCGCTCTAGTGCTGGTCCGATTGGCAACTACTAAAGCAGAATTAAGCAAGTGGGCTCTTTTACCATGGAATCGAACAAAGTTGCCAACGCCAGGTCAAACGCGCTCCTTTACACCGCCACCTTCTCCAGTCGTGCCTGAAAGGCGCGCGGCCGGAACAGGAACTCGACAATATTCCCCTCGTGCGGCTGGAGCCAGTCTAGTTGGATCGTCGGTACCGCGCCGAGGTTCAGCCGGTCGATGTGCGTCGCCTCGATCAGTTGGCGCTGGAACTTCTCGTCATAGGTGATCGCGCTGCCAACCAATGTGGATCCGATCCGCTTCAGCATCTGGTCTTGTGGGCATCGCACAACGCTCACAAATGGAAACATGAACTCCGTGTTGGCCATCGCGCTCTCGGGTGAGTCAGAGTGGATCACTACCGGCCTCAGATAACCGCAGCGTTCCTTCTCAACCAGCCGCGGCCCGAACTTCGCCGTGACATGTTCCACCGCCGAATCGCTCAGCCCGGTCTCGATGCTTTTCCAGATTGCTCTTGCAGCGCCGGGAACAGTGAATGCGGCGAGGCTCGCCTCGGGGTCTTCGGGGGGCTTTGGTTCGACCGGTCCCATTCGCTCGGCCAGAGCTTCCGCGATCTCGCGCGTGTGGCGCGAGGCCCAGATCCCCGAGCAGTTGATGCAGCCCCGGCCGCTGTTCAGAAACACGCTGTTGACCATCACATCGAGGTACTTCTCCCAGTCGTCTACCACGTCGTCGCCCAGTAGTATCTTGCTGAAGCCGGGTCCGTGCACTTGAACTCGCGAGTCGCCTCGGTACCGTTCCACCGTCGGCAAGCCGCCAAAAATCATCGTGCGATTCGACCGCCGCACGACTTCCGCGCCCATCTCGCCGTAGCCCGGATAGATCGAGATCGCTTCCTTCGGCACGCCGGCCTGGGTGAACGCCGCAGTCATTCGATAAGGAGTCCACGGCTCCTGAGGACCAGGCTTCAGCAACAATCCCATCTGCATTGGAATCACCGGAAGCCACAACGTGTGAACTCCCGGTGAGTTCGAGGGCAGCACCAGGCCCAGCACCGGAGACTGGGCCTGATAACTTACAGTCACTCCGCGGGACTCGACGCCGTAGCCACGCGTAAGAATGTTCAAATCCAGTCCTCGGGTCAACGAATCCAAAATCTGGTTCATGTTCGAGAGCACGAAGTGATTCTTGGCCATGTTGGCCTTGCACATGTGCTCTGGGAGGCCAGTGCTGGCCGACTGTTGCCGGGCGAAATCATCCGGAGTCTGTGCGCCATCGCCCATCGCGAGCGTTCCATTTAGATAAAGATCCGCGGCCTTCTTCATCATTGCGATCAGATCAGCGACCGGAATCGCGGTGAGCGCCTGCCGGGCGCGCTCGGCCAGACGCATGTCTCGGCCAAGCAGTCCTGTATTGGCCTGGCTCACTCGGGCCAGTGTTTCGCCGGTCACAAAGTGAATAACATCTTCGGTGTCCAGGCTGGTGTAGGGTTCGCCCCATCGCAGAATCGGAATGTTCAGTACTGCCATCGTCTCCTCACAAAGTTGTTCAGTAAACTCCCACGGTGGTCTGGCCGGCGATCTTGCGAAACGGACGAACACCGCTCACGCCATCCCACGGATATTGCTGGCAGGGTTGCTCCCGCTCGCCTTCATCTCTCTCCAGAAATCCGGGTATGAACGTCTCCAGAGTGAGCGTGGTCAGGCGCACTCGACCCGTTTCACCGTACTCGACAAGTTTATCAGAATCATCAATGGAGACTACTTCAATGACGGCGCGAGGCTGGGGCGCGAAGTAAGTGATCTTGTAGCGATCCTCCGGAGTCACGGGCTTCGAGCAAGCCAGTCCCATTAGGGTATTGCCGTAGGTCGGCGTCAGATAGACCCCTTCCCCCAGCAGCTCTTCCATCGCGAAGCGAGTATATTGAGGCGTGAATTCGGTTCCCCCGGCGAAGATTCCTGTAATGCCCGACTTCTTGACGCTGGTGCCCCGGTTCTCGAGTTCCTCTGCCAGCGCTTCGAGGAGCTTCGGCGTCGTGAACAGGCACCGAATGTCGTGCCCGGCCCCGAGAACCGTGATCGCCTGCTCGATCACGTGCGCCTTGTATTGATCCAACGCTTCTGACTCGCCCCACTTGATTAGCTTGATCACCCATCGCGGGTCCAGGTCGACCGTAAAGCAGATGCCCCCGCGGTGCTGGCACAGATGTTCCACGGCAAGCCGCAACCGCCGCGGACCGGAGGGCCCGAGCATCAGCCAGTTCGCGCCTCGAGGGAAATACTCGTCCGGAAGTGTGTCGCTGAAGATCTCGTAGTCGACGCGGAAGTCCTCAATCGCCAGTCGGCTCTTCGGCACTCCCGTGGTGCCCCCGGTCTCGAAGGTAAAGAGCGGCTTACCGGCAAGGCCTTTCGGCAACCAGCGGCGCACCGGCCCGCCTCGCAGCCATTCGTCCTCGAAAGGCGGGAACTTCTTCAAATCCTCGAAAGAGCGGATCTCGTATCTCGGATTCCAACCCAAACCGGCCGCGAACTCCAGCCAGAACGGGCATCCCGTCGCCGGGTTGAAGTGCCATTCGACGATCTCGCGCACGTGTATATCGAGCCGCGTCTTTGCATCCTGGATTCCTATAGACAAGTCTCCTGCGGCAATACTCATGAGTTCATCTCACTCCCCGGTTCCCAGGCGATCTCATGTGAGTCATGGAAAACTCAACCAACACAGGTTGGCAATTATAGCTGGATAACCCGGAGTCTATGCAAGGCAACGGGAAAGTCGATGCTGTTGTTTTCGCTGGCGGGCAGGGTGGCTCACTTCACAGTGCGCCTCTTTGCGGTGGCCCGGACTCGCGATCGGGTCAACGGGTCTTTGGGCCTGGCCGCGGCAATAGCCCTGGAATGCTTTATCGCGGCTCGAATGAACTTGCGCAGGTGTGGCAGCTTCAAATCTTCGGGGCGCTTAACCTTGAGGTGCCGGATGATCTTTCCTGAGCCCACGAGCAGCCCGGCTGGGTCTTGAAGCTCTGCGCCACGATTGAACATCAGATTCACATGCGCGCGATTTACGACGATGGTGCAGAAAGCGTCCGCCATTTTGCCACTGAGCGAATACCAAAACACCAGCGCGTACGCGCGAAAGATCCTCTCACTCGCTGCCGGCAATTCTTCAAGAACCATCTCCCGCAGCGCCAGCGCCAGCTCTCCTACCTTCAGGTCGAATTCCGAGAGGTGCCGAATCAAGTCTTCGCTTGGCGGTGGGGCTTTAGTCATCTCTTAATGTCTCCGGGCTTTGCGGCATCATGAAAAAGTGGAGCCCTGGGTTATCGAACGTTTGAACTTCGACGCCCAGTTTGCATACCGATGATGATCCAGTCAAGGAGCCGGTCATCAAGTCTGGGAGGGTTACGCGTTCCAGGAGCGATTTGTTGGCGCTACCTCATGCACACGATCCTCTTCGAAGCCGAGAAACGGTTCAGCTTGCCGAAAGCCATTTCTGGTGGGAGACTAATCCGGCAAAAAGAGACGATGTGTTTGGGAGTAGCGGAACCCGAGTACGGGCGACCCTGCCGGCAAGCGTCAGCACTCAAGCGTTCAGCACGACAGCACGAGCCGCGGCGCCGATCAGTAGATTGTTGAAACAATTTGTGCAGACGAGAGGAGAACTCAGCAATGTCAAAACTCACGCGGCGAGAGATGATCATCAGCGGAGCAGCCTTTGTGGGCACGACAGCTTCCATAACAGGGGGACGACCAGCAGGAGCGAGCGGCATTGTCGAATCGACCACTCCGCCAATTGAGGTCGGAAAGGTTGATATGGTTGCGTCCGATGTCTATTTCCATGAGGGCAACCTCGCCCGCGGCCACTGCAACAACGGCTGGATAGTCTTCGAAGACTATGTGCTGGTGATCGATGCGAACTTCCCCTCGGGCGCTCAGGAGATCCTGCCGAAGATTCGCGCGATCACCGACAAACCGATTCGGTTCACCTTCGACACTCACCATCACGGCGATCACGCGTACGGCAACCAGATCTGGACGGAAAACGGCGCCACGCCATTGGCCCACACCGGCGTCATTGATGAGATGAAGCGATACGAGACCGGCTATTATGGCAGCGAGCCTGGACGATGGGAGCAGGCTGCGAAAACGCGGCCGGATGTCAAGGCGAGCCATCTCAAGCCGCCGTCGCTTCTCTTTCCGCGCGACTTGATATTTGACGACGGCAGGCACCGCGTAGAGCTGATGCACCTCGGCGTCGCGCACACTCACGGCGACGCGGTCGCATGGTTACCAAGGGAGCGAATCCTGTTCACGGGTGATGTATGTGTCAACGGTCCTTACAACTCGGTTGCGGATGGCGATACCGAGAAGTGGATAGGAACTCTTGCTGCGGCCGCGAAACTCGGAGCACGAATCGTCTGTCCGGGACACGGCCAGCGAGAAGGCGGTACTCTCCTGGCGGACCAGCAGGCTTTCTTCAGAGAGTTGAGAGAGAGCGTCGGGGCGCTGGTGCAGGCGAAGAAGACACCCGAGCAGATACGCGATGCTGTCAACCAGATGAAGGAGGATCTCAGAACGAAGCCTCAGATCTCCCGTTACGTCACGGGCTTTGGCGTTTCGTTCGCAGATCAGGTTGAAAAGGTTTACAACGAGATGACCGGCAACCATCTTCCTGCTGCCCAGAAGACTGCTCTCGATTCGAGGAGACGGCACGCACACGAACACGGGTTGGACATCATCGCGTGATCGGTTTCTGATTCGGCCGGCGTCGTGCAAGAGCCGGCGGTGATCATCGGTAGCGAGCGATCTGGTTTCGCCGATACCGTCGGCTCACACCCGATGGTTCACTTTGGTCGGGAGAGACTGAACACACCCGTGTAATATGCGCTCGTGAAGAAACCGACAAACTCCTTCTCGTTTGCCCGACCGATCCAGTCGAAGACGCCTCCGTCCTTGGCTCCGAGGTCGGTGGTACCCTTGAAGAGCACGACCTTGCCGACTTGTCGGCCTTCCATCTTGATGGTGTATTTGTAAGGCCGGCCGCAGTCCCCTTCAAAGGTTGCCTGCCAGATGCCATCCTTGTAAGCCACCTTGCAGTCAAGGCGCTTGCAGATCTCCTTCGCCGGAACCGCTCCCTGTGCTGGACTGTAGGTCGACCAGTTACCGGTCCAATCACCGGCTATGTCCGGGGCTTGTTCCTTCGTCTGCGGAGTCTGGCCTTGCACGAGAATGGCCGGGGCCAGTAGGAAACAGAGCATCAACCAATGTCGATTTATCATGATCATCGTCTCCAGCTTAGCGGGGACTTGCGGTCGCCTTCGAGGCTGCCGATGCGACAAGCTTGCAGCCGTGTGGCGGTTGGATATGGAAAAGGCTCGCTCTGGTGGAGAGCGAGCCTTTTGTAATTAATCCCGGCGGCGTCCTACTCTCCCACACAGTTTCCCATGCAGTACCATCGGCTCCGTAGGGCTTAACTTCCGTGTTCGGGATGGGAACGGGTGTGGCCCCTACGATATAACCACCGGAAAACTGGAAAGAGCGGGATGCTCTTTGACAATCGAATGGCAAAAGACCCAAAGGAGTTAAGAGAATGAACGTGCTGACCGATTTTGCTTTGAGCAAACTCTACGGTCAAGCCGATGGATCGATTTAGTACTGGTAAGCTAAACACGTTGCCGTGCTTACACACCCAGCCTATCAACCTGGTAGTCTTCCAGGGATCTCATAGGGAGAACTAATCTCTGGTCGGGCTTCACACTTAGATGCATTCAGCGTTTATCCCTGCCCCACATAGCTACCCAGCGATACCTTTGGCAAGATAACTGGTACACTAGAGGTGAGTCCAACCGGGTCCTCTCGTACTACGGTCAGATTCCATCAATTCTCCTACGCCCACGCCAGATAGGGACCGAACTGTCTCACGACGTTCTAAACCCAGCTCACGTACCACTTTAATCGGCGAACAGCCGAACCCTTGGGAGCTTCTGCACCCCCAGGATGTGATGAGCCGACATCGAGGTGCCAAACCCTGCCGTCGCTGTGGACGCTTGGGCAGGATCAGCCTGTTATCCCCGGGGTACCTTTTATCCGTTGAGCGACGGCCCTTCCATGCGGAACCGCCGGATCACTAAGGCCGACTTTCGTCTCTGCTCGACTTGTCTGTCTCACAGTCAGGCTGGCTTATGCCTTTGCACTCTACAGGTGATTTCCAAACACCCTGAGCCAACCATCGCGCGCCTCCGTTACATTTTAGGAGGCGACCGCCCCAGTCAAACTACCCGCCTGATAGTGTCCCTCTCCCGGATGACGGGAGTAGGTTAGAATCCAAGCGCAGGAAGGGTGGTATTTCACCGTTGGCTCCTCCGAGCCCGAGAGCCCGAACTCAAAGCCTCCCACCTATCCTACGCATCCAACGCCCGAATTCACTGTCAAGTTATAGTAAAGGTCCACGGGGTCTTTCCGTCTAGACGCGGGTACCCGGCATCTTCACCGGAATTACAAATTCGCTGTGCTGCTCGTTAAGACAGTCGCCAGATCGTTACGCCATTCGTGCAGGTCGGAACTTACCCGACAAGGAATTTCGCTACCTTAGGACCGTTATAGTTACGGCCGCCATTCACTGGGGCTTCAATTCAAAGCTTCGCCTTGCGGCTGACCTCTCCTTTTAACCTT
>DASYSA010000225.1:0-6992 GCA_036003885.1 Blastocatellia bacterium
TCACGAACAAAACTCTCGATCCCGCTTCCCCTGACTACAAATGGGAAGAGGGCGGCGTAGTGGCCTCCTCTGACGGAGTCGAGGACTGCAATGCAATTGATCCGGGCGTCTTCCTTGATCCGAATACCAGGAAGCTGTGGCTCACATACGGCTCCTATTTCGGTTACATTCGGCTGGTGGAGCTTGACCCTGGTACGGGCAAGCGCCTCAACCCCAATGAAAAGCCGTACAACATTGCGATCAACAGCGAAGCCTCGGTCATGATTCATAACGATGGCTGGTATTACCTGCTGGTCACGCATGGCAGTTGCTGCCGGGGTGCCGCATCAGGCTATAACATTCGCGTTGGTCGCTCGAAGAAGGTAACGGGCCCCTTCCTCGACAACATGGGAGTGGACATGATTCAAGGCGGAGGCAGGCTCGTCGTTGGGTCATCTGGACGTGTGATTGGCCCCGGCCACTTCGGATTGTGTGATCTCGGCGATGGGGTACAGCGGTTCTCGCTGCACTACGAAGCCGATTTGGACAGGGGAGGAGCCAGCGTGCTCGATATTCGCCCATTGCTTTGGAAAGACGGTTGGCCAGTCGCCGGTGAGAACTTGAAGGGAGGCACATATCAGATCGAATCCCTGCGCACCGGGACTTCTCTCGAACCTGCCGTGGAAGGACTTCCCGTCGGCGGCAGGCCTGTGAGACGAGGGCCGCCGCCGGGAGGGCCGGGCAGCACTGTCGGCGCTTCTGGTGGCGGTGGCGGGATCTTCGGAGGCATCGGCAGCCCGATCCCGGCGCAGGACGTTGCGCAGGTTTCGACGAAATGGCCGGCCGGTAACATTGACCTTCGCATGTCCAACTACATGTGTCAGGCCCAGCAGAAGTGGACGATTGAGCCAGTCGCAAACGCCGGCGGCTACCCAGGCTCGCCCTATTTCAAAATCACTATTGCCGGGACTAATCGGACATTGGCCGCCACTGAGTATGCGGAGCTCGTCGTATTGCCCGACTTCATTGGAGGCCCCGAACAACTTTGGCGTATCGACCAGCTTGCGGACGGCAGTTGGCGAATCATGCCCAGGGCCGTTCCCAACTCGAAAGATCCGCTTGTACTTTCGGCCGTGGGCAGCAGTTTCGCTACCCTCGCCAAGTTCGACCGTCAGGGCGAGAAACAGCGTTGGCTGCTCAAAACCCCGTAAACCCAAAGGTGGTATCACCCAAGAGCTTTCATGGATAGGCGCTTCATTAACTACATCACGCTCGTTGCTTCAGTCATGGTTGCGGCACTGCTGACGCTTGCAGTCGCCTCGGAGAATGCGGCTCAGATTCCTGCCTACACTCTGACGCCCCCCGCCTCACCGGAAAAGGCGCCCGATGCCGATGGCTTCATTCAACGCTGGCTCCTGCTGGAACCGATTGATGCCAACGGACTCACGGACAGCGCGGTCCAGGCGGCAGTCAAGAAGGAGTATTTCCCCAACCAGTTAACGGTCATACCACGCGATGGCGACAAGGTGATCATCGGCGGCGCGGAACTCACCTGGCATGCGGTGGATACTCTGAATTACAACGTCAACCTCTTTCACTTCGCCCGCGCGCAGGGCAAGAAGACTTCCAATGTTCTGTTCTGGGCTGTGACCATCATCAACTGCCCGCGCGAGATGGGTGATGTGCGGCTGGCCATCGGCTCCAACGCGGCGTCGGTGTGGTGGGTCAACGGTAAAGAGGTCGTCAGTATTTATGAAGATCGCCAGACCGTCATTGACGATGGCGTCTCCAAGCGGCTCACGCTCAACAAGGGGCCGAACGTCGTGCGCGCGGCGATTGTCAACGGCGGAGGGGCCACTGACTTTTGCGCACGGTTTCTCGACGCTGAAGACAAGCCGTTGAAGGAGATTACGGTGAGCCTCGGCGGACTTCGCGCAACACCTTCACATTGATTCTTATGTCATTTAGTAAACAAGGAGAAAACGATGAAACGATTTTGGATCATTCTATTCGCGGGCCTCTGTTGTGCACTCTATGCGGATCGCTGTTATGCACAAGAGGCGGCTGATTTTCAGCCCGCTACGACCAACGTTTGGGGAGCAGAGTATCCCCGCGTTGATAGCACCGGGAGGGTTCAGCTTCGGGTTAAAGCTCCCGACGCCACTAAGGTAAGGGTGAATTTCTGGAGCGGTCCAAAAGTGGAGATGGTGAAACAGGCAGACGGCTTCTGGACTCTCACCACACCACCCCTTGTTCCTGGTCTGCATTACTACACATTCGTGATCGATGGTGCGGAAGTCAGCGACACCAACAGTCATGCCTTTTTTGGAGGAGGCAAGCACGCAAGTGCAGTTGAGGTTCCAGAGCCTGGCTCAACCTATTACTCGATCCAAGACGTGCCTCACGGCCAGGTGCGTGAGGTCTGGTACTACTCGACGGTGACGGGCACCTGGCGGCACGCCCTGGTCTATCTACCGCCGAATTACGATACGCAGACGAAAGCGCGCTATCCCGCGCTCTATTTGCAGCACGGCGCCGGCGAGGACGAGACTGGATGGATTCGGCAAGGGCGCGCAAACTTCATCCTTGATAATCTGCTCGCTGCTGGAAAGTGCAAGCCGATGATCATCGTGATGGCATACGGTTATGCACGCCGCGCCGGCCAGGCTCCGCCCAATTTGACCGGAAGTCCCGCCGGTTCCGCTGAAAGATTCAAGGCGATGGAGAGCATGACGTCGGCGTTTGCAGACGATGTCACTCAAGCCTTGATTCCATTCATTGATAGAACTTACAGGACGCTCTCGGATCGCGATCACCGTGCGATGGCTGGCCTTTCGATGGGAGGAATGCAGACGTTTCAGATCACGCTGAATCATCTCGATCTCTTTTCCTACATCGGCGGATTCAGCGGAGCCGGCGGGATGCTGGGGGATCGGAAAATGGATCCCAAGACGGATTACAACGGGGTATTTGCCGATCCTGCTGCATTCGCCAAGAAAGTGTCCTTGCTCTGGCTCGGCGTCGGAACGGTAGAGCCTGAGAGAATGCGCACAGGACTTCAAAGACTTCATGCCTCACTATTGGAGGCAAAGATTCAGCACGTCTTCTACGAATCGCCGGGTACAGACCACGAGTGGCAGACCTGGCGGCGCGACCTCAATGATTTCGCCCCAAGACTGTTTAAGAAGTAAGGGAACCAATAAAGAATGTCGAGAAAAGAGTCGTAACTTTGCTAGCAGGGGACAAGATATTCTGATCGAAAATCAACGCGCCCACGCAGTCCTGCGAGAGTTATTGCGCGACGGAAATATCGCCGTCGAGCAAATGGCGAAAACATTTAATATTTCGCCCGCCAGTATTCGCCGCGATTTGCGAGAATTGGAACACGCTGGGCTTCTGCGTCGCACACGCGGAGGCGCCGTGCTGATCGAACCGACGCTCTACGAACCGTTTCGCCACCGATCTTCGTTTGGCGAACAGGAACAACGACGCGCTGCTGAAAAACGGCGGATCGGGTTGGCGGCGGCAGATATCATCGCGGACGGTGAAATCGTTAGTATTGGTGCAGGTACAACCACAACGCAGGTGGCACGCGGGCTTCGACACCGTAAGAACATCACCGTTGTGACGAATGCCGTGAATATTGCGATGGAATTAAGTCATCACCATGATTTGAAGATTTTTATGGCAAGCGGGCTCCTCAGTTCCAATTCGTTCGCACTGATTGGGGCGGCGGCATTCCAAAGCGTCAGCGAAATGTTCGTGGATAGAATCTTCATCGGCGCGGATGGCATTCACCCGCAACACGGCCTAACAACGAACTACCCCGACCAGGCAGATATCCACCGGCAAATGCTCAAAGAGGCCCGCTATCGCGTGATCGTCGCCGACTCTGGCAAGTTCAATGTCACCTGCACCGCGCTGATTTGCCCACTCAATGAGATCAATCTGCTGATTACTGACAAAGGCGCAACCAAAGCCATGCTTGCGCCTCTTCTGAAGGTGGGAGTCAAGGTACAGACCGTCTAAGGCGCCGCTGTTTGTCGGGCATTCAGCAATAGGCAAGCCGGGGTTGCTAAGAGAATCACTTGCTCATTTCAGCAGAATGCCGGCAGGGTGAACCTCAGTGAAAACGGCCACCCTTGAACGGACGCACTACGGAAGTTTAAACTCGGGTGGCTGACTATCTTAGCGTCTTTTCAATAGCGCGCTCAATAAGAGGCTGCGGCATTGACGCGGAAGACTAAGGTCGAAAGGATTCACTAATCATGCGTGCACGTCTTGTCGGTCTCGCTCTGATCATTGTGACCCTAACTGCGCCCTTCGTGGCCGCACAAAAGGTTGACTTAACCGTTGACGTGTCCAAGGCCGGAGCGAAGATCGACCGCAACATCTTCGGCCAGTTCGCCGAGCACCTCGGCCACGGCGTTTATGAGGGCATCTGGGTCGGTCCAGGCTCCCCAATTCCTAATACGCGGGGCATCCGCAACGATGTCGTTGCGGCGCTGAAGGCGATCAAGGTGCCGAACGTTCGTTGGCCGGGCGGCTGCTTCGCGGACGAATACCACTGGCGCAAAGGCCTCGGCCCTCAGCGGGTGGAGACGCTCAATCCCAACTGGGGCGGCGTGATCGAGCCGAACTCTTTCGGGACTCACGAGTTCATGGACTTCCTCGACCAGATCGGCGCCGAGGCGTATCTCTCAGTCAACGTCGGCTCCGGTACTCCGCAAGAAGCAGCCGAATGGCTGGAGTACCTGACGACGTCGCAGCCGACGACGCTGGCCAGGGAGCGCGCTGCCAACGGTCATCCTGCTCCTTACAAAATCGCTTTCCTTGGCATCGGCAACGAAAGCTGGGACTGCGGCGGCAACATGACACCCGACTACTATCTAAGCCAGCTTAAGATTTACAGCCGCTTCGTCAGAAACTTCAATCCTGCGCAACAGGGCAATCAGCAGATGCTCAAGCTCGCTGTAGGTCCCGGTGGCGACGGACCGCGGTGGACTGAATGGACTGAAGTTGTCATGAAGGCATGGCAAAACCACCAGTGGAGTTGGGACATCAACGGTCTCTCGCTGCACAACTACACGGTCGTGCGGTGGCCGCCCGCGTTTGCGTCCGTCGGATTCGGAGAGGTGGAATACAGTCAGATCCTCAAGTCCACGCTGGAGATGGAAAGTTTGATTAATAAGCATTCGGCCATCATGGACAAGTATGATCCTCAAAAGAAGGTCGCTCTCGTCGTCGATGAGTGGGGCGCCTGGTACGCGCAGCTGCCCGGCACCAATCCGGGTTTCCTGATACAGCAGAACAGCCTGCGTGACGCCATCCTGGCAGCTCTCAACCTCAACATGTTTGCCCGTCACGCCGACCGCGTGCGCATGGCCAACATTGCACAGATGATCAACGTCCTGCAGGCGATGATCATGACGGGCAAGGAAAAGATGGTGCTGACTCCGACCTACTACGTCTTCAAGATGTATGTGCCATTCCAGGACGCCACGTTTGTGCCGGTCACTTTCAACGCCGGCGCCTACACTCGCGGCGACATCACGTTGCCGCGGATAGACGCAATCGCGGCTAAGGACAAGGCCGGCAAGCTGTGGCTGGAAATCACGAATATAGATCCTAATGAACCGGCCGAGATCGATGTAAGTCTGGCCGGCATCACCGCTAAATCGGCAGCAGGTGAGACGCTAAGCGCGCCTAAAGTCGATACCGTTAACAGCTTCGAAGCGCCGAATACCGTCGTGCCGAAGCCCATATCAGTGAAGGTTCAAGGCGGCAAGCTGTCCCTGAAACTGGAACCGAAGTCGGTGACGGTCATATCAGTCGAGCAATGACACAAGACCGCACGTTAAGAAGCAAAAAATCAAAAGGAGCATTGACGGTGAGAACTCTTCTCTCTCGACGCGACTTTATGAAGACCACGGCCATCGCCGCCGGTCTCGAATTACCAGCGTGGCGAACTCGCGCCGCGACCGCCGTCCAGTCTGCTCGCACTATCGCGCGCGGGCCATTCCAGCCGACCTGGGAATCGCTCGTGCAAAACTACCGCGTACCCGAATGGTTCCGCGACGCCAAGTTCGGCATCTGGGCGCACTGGTCTGCCCAGTGCGTGTCGGAGCAGGGCGACTGGTACGCGCGAAGAATATACCAACAGGGCGACTCAGCTTACGACTACCACGTCAAAACTTATGGCCACCCCTCCAGGTTCGGCTTCATGGAGATTGACAACCTCTGGAAGGCGGAGCACTGGGAGCCTGAGAGGCTGATGGCCCTTTACAAGCGGGCGGGCGCGAAATACTTTTTCGCCCTCGCGAACCACCACGACAACTTCGACGCCTACGACTCGAAACATCACGCCTGGAACTCAGTCAACGTCGGCCCTAAGAAGGACATCGTTGGGACGTGGGCCAAAGCCGCACGCACCAACGGGCTGCGCTTCGGCGTCAGCAACCACTCGGCTCACGCGTGGCACTGGTTTCAAGTGGCTTACGGGTACGATGCCGAAGGGCCGAATGCTGGTGTGCGCTACGATGCCGCGCGGTTGACGAAGGCCGACGGCAAGGGCAAGTGGTGGGAGGGCCTCGATCCGCAGGAACTCTACACAGGACGCAACATAGTGATCCCCGACGGCATCACCAACAGCAAAGCCATGAACGAGTGGCACAGAAAGAACGATCTCGTGTGGAACGAGAACCCGCCGCCGATGAACCCGGCGTTCACTGAGAAGTGGTTTCTCCGCTGTCAGGACCTGGTCGATAAATATCAGCCAGATGTTCTCTACTTCGACAACACCGAACTGCCGCTGGGTCAGTCGGGGCTTGATATTGTGGCGCACTACTACAACGCCAATTTCGCGCGCAACAAGGGCAAGCTTGAGGCGGTCGTCAACGCCAAACACATGAAGCCGGATCACGTTGCCGCCCTCGTGGATGACATCGAGCGAGGCGTCGCTACCGGCATACGCCCGCACCCTTGGCAGACCGACACCTGCATCGGCCAGTGGC
>DASYSA010000226.1:0-12394 GCA_036003885.1 Blastocatellia bacterium
AGGAGATGATGATGAGCTCAACTAATTGACTATTGACCGATGTTGTCCAGATGAGTGATGATTCCAATACCCCAGCGTCGCTTCGCTCCGGAAGCTGGACATCTTCCCCGGATTCACTGGCCATCTTCACCGGAACACGCATCTGGAGATCGTTCTATATAGTTCGGCGACGATGGCGCATAGTAACGGTTAAGCCAGGAGCATATTCCGTCGAGACCCGAAAAGAGCGTGCGCTCAGAAATGTTGCACTGGTCCAACTTTTGTCTGATCTCGGGCTTGAGACACCACAGCATGATGAATCGCATGCACTTCACTTGGCTCAGTTCCAACCAGTCATCGACGACTAAGTCCCGACTGAACGCAACTGAAAACACACCAAACTGGTTGACGATGGGTTGATCAAAAGAGGTCGGTTCAAAGAACAAACTACAAGCTGTCCTCCTAGTGCAAGTGCGCCAATCGCATCTTCATATAGAATCTCTTCTATAGAGTTTTTCTATTGCCTCCCCGCAGAAGGGGCGAGAACCACTGGCTCCTTTCTTACCGCTGGAAATGGCTCCCTTTTAGACCGCTGCTAAGCACCTGGCGAGCGAAGAGTCCGAATATCCCGCATCGGTGGTTGGCCGAAGAAACGGCTATACTCGCGATTGAACTGACTCGCACGTTCGTATCCGACCTCAAAGGCCACGCTTGCCGCGTCCAGACCATCCATGAGCATGCGCCCCCGCGCCGCCTACAACCGAAGCTGTTTCTGATACTGAAGAGGACTCATGGCGGTCAGCGACTGGAAATGGTGGTGCAGCGTGGATACGCCCATGCCCGCGATTTTTGCGAGATCTTCCACCCGTAGCGGCTTCGCGTAGTTCGCCTTGATCCACGCGATCGCTTTTGCCGTCCGGTGACTCTGACCTCCCAGCGTTGCAATCGCTCGAAGGCGCGCCCCCTCGGCTCCCCGCAGGATTCGGTAGATGATCTCACGTTGAATCAAGCCACTCACAAAAGGAATGTCCTGTGGGGTGTCTACCAGGTCCATGAGTCGGCAGCATGCGCTCAGAAACTCCACCGTGGTCTCACCGGTGGCCATGGCAGGACTGTCAGGCGGGGCCTCAGCGACCTCAATCTCGTCTCGGCTGAGAAGCTCTCGGACAACGGGCATTTCCAGTTTGAGCACCAACGCGAGACAGGGCACCTCTTCACTTGCCTCGACCACCCGGCTGACGATCGGCAAATCGACCGACGTCAGCAGGAATCGCGAGTCATCGTAGATGAAAGTGTTTCGGCCGAGGTCTACCCGCTTTCGACCTTGGGCTATCACGGTCACGCTCGGCTGGTAGGTCGCTGGGCACGGAGCGGTCGGGGCGGTCCGTCGGTGGAGCGTCACGCCGGGAATGTCCGTTGCCCGATCCTCTGCGGACCCCATGAATGAGGCAATCTTGCGAGCCAGCTCGATGCGCAATTCGCGTGCTCGATTTGGTAACTCAGTGACGCCTTTACTGGGGTTTTTCATTGTAGTGGTTCCCTTGTCCCTTAGCCTAGAATAGCCGCGCGGCTTTAAAATGCAACAATAATTCTTTTACAAGCGAGAGGAATAGGCAATAAATCGGAAGGATCGGGCTACCGTTCCACGGCGTTTGATCCTAACCTAGGGATGAGAGAAACGGTTCGGAAAGGAGAAACAATGAAGAAGCGCAAACTTGGAAGTTTCGGCTCTGGGGCTGGGCTGCATGGGAATGAGCTTTGGTTACGGTCCGGCTTTTGACGGGTTCAATGAATTGGCTTACAGAGAGAAGGAGGATCAATTACGAGGTTGGGTAGGGTAGGAAGCGCCTCCCGGGTCTGTACACTTTGCCTACGTTACGATTGAGCCACAACGTCCTAGGCGCAATCAACTCATATTGACAATTGCATCTCAGGCAAACATTCAGCCTCATCAAAAGAATGGATGCCGAGACGTGCCAAACGTCAATTCCTTGGTGTCCCCTCCCGGCAGGGCCAATAATCCGCCACTCGCCATTCTCATAGAAACGGCCTCTCCGATCTCCAGCATCTGAATATCGACTGCCGTTCTCAATCAGTCATTTCGCGGAAGTTTGTCATATCGCGTAACGGCGGCGCGCCGAACAAGCGGCTGTACTCTCGTGTAAATTGGGAGGGGCTTTCATAGCCGACCTGAAACGCCGCGGTTGCTGCACCTAGACGTTCGGTGAGCATCAACCGCCGCGCTTCGTTCAATCGCAACCATTTTTGGTACTGCAGTGGACTCATGGCCGTCAACGCTCGGAAATGATGGTGGAACGTTGATGTACTCATATTGACTTGCGTTGCGAGATCCTCGATTCGTAACGGCTGCGTGAAGTTACTCTTCAACCAATCGATTGCCCGTGCTATCTGTTGATTCTGACTTCCCGCCGACGCCATATAGCGCAGACGCGCACCTTGATCGCCCACAAGTAAATGGTAAACAATTTCCCGCTGGATGATCGGCGCAAGAATCGGAATATCCTTGGGTTCAGCAAGCAGGTCAATCAACCGTTGAACGGCGGTGAGCAGCGGCAACGTGACCTCACCAATCGCCATTCCACGGCTTGATTGCTGCGCACGCGGCGGGGGAAGATTGCTGTCCACCATCAGCTGTGAAATCTCGCGCCGATCAAGTTTCAATATGAGCCCCAGGTAAGGCTTCTCCTGGCTCGCTTTGATAATCTGCACAACCGTGGGTAGATCCACGGAGGTGATCAAAAAATGGTACCCGTCTAACACATACGTGTCGTCTCCGAGCAGCACGCGTTTGACCCCTTGTGCGACCAAGCAGATGCTCGGCTCGTACATGTAGCTCGTTGGCTGTGTGGGAGCGTCCCGCCGAGAAAGCGCCAACGCTGAAATCGCGGTCACAAGCAGACCGCCCTTGTCGGTCCATCGGGCAATGCTCTTCCCCAACGCTTCGAGCGCAACTACCGTGCTGTTACTCTCAGACGCCTGTTTGACCGCCTGTTTACGCATCAATATCCCTATCTAAAGTTACCAGACCCCACGTAGCTGTACAACCCATTTATCGAAGAGCTCGGACGATTAGGCAAGAAATGGGCAGGATTGGTCTACCTGCCTTTGTTCTTTCAGGAGTACAAAGATGATCATGAAGAAGGTGACAAGCAGAGTCTACGAAGTACTTCTGAGTTACCAAAATGGTTTGTTCATTAAATGCAAAGACGAGAGGTAGAAATGGCTACTAACGGAACTAAAAGTCATTTAGGGAAAGTCACATTCGTCAGCGGAGCGGCGTCCGGCATTGGCCGGGCTGCGGCGCTGGCGTTTGCAGGCGAGGGCGCCAGCGTGGTGGTTGCTGACCTTTCAGAACAGGGCAATCGAGAAACGGCTCGCATGATCGAAGAACTCGGCGGACGAGCGCTCGCCCTCAAGTGCGATGTGGCACGAGTCGAGGATGTGAGGAGTGCTCTGGACAAGACAATCGAAGCCTTCGTCTGGCTGTGTTCGGATGCCGCTTCCTTCGTCACCGGACACGCGCTGGCGGTTGATGGCGGATTTGTGGTTTGCCCTAACGATGCCAATCCTGTTCCGGGCCTGCACGCCAGAATTTCTAAGACGTCGTGACTAATCGAAAAAAGGAGAAGCTGTATGTGTAATCAATGTGACAATCACGATAGAGAGCAGGGTCCCGCAATGTTGGACCGGCGTAAATTCCTGGTGGCAGGACTCGGGTTCGCAGGCACAGCACCATTGTTGATGCGCGAAGCTGTCGGTGCAGAAGCCGGACAGCCGAGCGCGCCATCCGGCACAAGGGGAATCCCCGCCCGCGCGTGTGGCGCTACCAGCGCAACCGCTCCTTTGGGAGCGATGCAGATCGAGCGCCGCGCGCTCCGTTCGAACGACGTGCTGCTGGATGTGTTGTATTGCGGCATTTGTCATTCTGACATCCATATTGTCTGCAGCGAATGGAGACCGGCCAAATATCCCTGCGTCCCTGGACACGAAATCATCGGTCGCGTGGCAGCGGTGGGCAGCGCGGTGACCAAGTTCAAGGTTGGCGACATTGGTGGGGTCGGCTGCATGGTGGATTCGTGCGGCACCTGCGAAAACTGCAAAGCCGACCACGAGCAAAACTGCTTAAACGGCACGACCTTTACCTACGACTCGGACGATCGTGTCTCAGGAGGACACACTTTCGGCGGCTATTCTGACAAAATCGTCGTCTCCGACCGGTTCGTGATCCGCATTCCAGCAGGCACGGATTTGGCGGCCACAGCGCCGCTGTTGTGCGCTGGCATCACGACTTTTTCGCCAATGCAGCATGGGAAGCTGGCCGCCGGTCAGCGTGTCGGCGTGATTGGCCTCGGCGGTCTGGGCCACATGGCCGTGAATCTTGCCGTGGCGCGTAAAGCGGACGTGACAGTCTTCACGACTTCGCCTGGTAAGATTCCAGATGCGCGACGGATGGGCGCACGCGACGCCATTCTGTGGAGCGACACAGACGCGATGAAGCGACTCGCCAATCACTTCCATTTGCTGATCTCCACCGTGCCCAAAGCGTATCCGATGCAGCCATTCATGGATGTGCTTAAGCTCGACGGCACGCTCGTCAATGTCGGCGCTCTGGATCAACTCCAAGGCTTGAACGGAATGGCGATGGGGTTTGGACGCAAGAGCCTGGCCGGTTCGATGATCGGCGGCATCGCCGAGACTCACCAGGCGGTCGTCAATTATTGCGCCGCCAACAACATCAAGGCGGAGGTTGAACTGATCCGCCCGAAAGACATCAACCGAGCTTACGAGCGAGTGGTGAACAAAGACGTTCGCTACCGCTTCGTAATCGACATGACTTCCTGAGGGCACTCCTATGCTCTACGCTCGCCGCACATTTCTCAAAGGCTTAGGCGTTACGGTCACATTTCCTGCGATTCTACGCGCCCAAACCACCGCATCTTTAACTCAACGAAAGGAGTTCCGTATGGAAATCAAAAGAAGTGGTTCACAACCGTCCACCAAAGGCCCGTCCGATTGGTTCACCGGCACAGTGCGCATCGATCCCTTGTTTCAGGCAAACGCTCCAGCACGCGCGTCCGGTGCCAGCGTCACGTTTGAACCCGGCGCTCGCACCGCGTGGCACACGCATCCGCTCGGTCAACCGCTGATCGTCACAGCCGGTTGCGGTTGGGCGCAGGGTTTGGGAGGACCAGTCGAAGAAATTCGGCCCGGCCACGTGGTCTGGTTTCCTCCCGGCGAGAAGCACTGGCATGGGGCTGCGCCGACGATAGCCATGACGCACATCGCCATTCAAGAAGCGCTCGACGGCAAGGTCGTGGACTGGATGGAAAAGGTCAGCGACGAACAATACCGCAAGTGAAGAAAAGGAGAAGGTATGCCCCATGTCATCGTAAAGCTCTGGCCGGGAAAATCCGAGCAGCAGAAGACTCGGCTGGCTGAAGAAATCGCCAATGACGTGATGAGCGTCTTGCACTACGGAGAAGAGTCCGTGTCCGTAGCCATCGAAGAAGTCAAACCACAGGATTGGGCCGAGGAGGTCTATAAACCCGACATCGTTAGCAACCCGGAGAAGCTCTAGAAGAAACCGGGATACACGATCTCAAAGAGGAATTCGATATGAACTTATCTTTTCAAAACAAAGTCGCACTCATTACTGGCGCTGCCTCTGGCATGGGTCTGGCGACAGCCAGAGCCTTCGCAGAGGCGGGAGCTGCAGTGGCGCTAGCCGACGTCCACGAGAATGCGGTTCGCTATGCAGCAGAAGAACTCGTCGCCGCCGGTCACAAGGCGTTTGGCGTCCGCTGCAATGTTGCTGACGAGGCTGAGGTAGCAGCAATGGTCGAGCAGACTGTATGCACCTTCGGTCGCCTTGATGCGGCGTACAATAACGCCGGCGTGCAGTCTCCCGCCGTGGAAACCGCTGATGCCAGCGGCGAAGAATTCGATCGCGTGAACGCGATCAATCTCCGCGGCGTGTGGAACTGCATGAAGTACGAGCTGCGCCAGATGCGTGCGCAAGGAAGCGGCGCCATCGTCAACTGCTCTTCGATTGGCGGCCTGATCGGCATCCCCGGCCGAGCAACGTACCATGCATCCAAGCACGGAGTGATCGGGCTGACTAAGAGTGCTGCGCTGGATTATGCCTCCAGAGGAATTCGCATCAATGCGGTGTGCCCGGGGACGATCAATACGCCGATGGTTGCGGACATGTTGGCTAAGGAACTAGACGTCATGAAAGACATCATGAGAGACCAGCCGATTGGGCGACTTGGTCGGCCGGAGGAGATCGCCGCTGCCGTTCTTTGGCTTTGCAGCCCTGGCGCGAGCTTCGTGATCGGCCACGCACTCGTTGTCGATGGCGGGTACACAGCACGCTGAGGGTGAATACTGAGGAGAATCCATGACGACATGGTCGAAAGACGAACTGCGCAAAATCGCTCAGGCCGATGACTTGCACATCTCACCGTTCCGTGAGGACGGGGTGACGTACGGCACGCCGACGTGGATTTGGTGCGTTGCGGTCGATGACGGCCTCTACGTGCGCGCCTACAACGGACAGAACTCTCGTTGGTATCAAGCCGTAGTGCGGCAGAAAGCGGGGCGGATCATCGCCGCCGGGATGACGAAGGAGGTCACGTTCGAACCGGTCAACGGGCCGATCAACGACCGGGTCGATGACGCCTACCGGGCGAAGTACCGTAGCAGCCCGTATCTCAGCCCTATGGTCGGCGGACGCGGCCGCTCAGCGACAGTCAAGGTCGTGCCGCGCGAGTAACGCCGTTAATCACAAACCAGATCGCGTGTGAACAGCGACCATTCGCGCACAAGCAGGTGCCTCTTTAACTCAACAACAGAAGTTCAATATGGAAATAAAAAGAAATGGTTCACAACCGTCCAGCAAAGGACCGGCCGATTGGTTTACAGGCGCGGTGCGAATCGATCCCTTGTTCCAGCCAAATGCTCCGGCCCGAGCGGCCGGAGCCAGTGTGACTTTCGAGCCCGGCGCACGAACCGCGTGGCACACCCATCCGCTCGGTCAGACGCTGATTGTCACAGCCGGTGTTGGTTGGGTTCAACGAGAAGGTGGCCCAATTGAGGAGATTCGTCCCGGCGACGTCGTCTGGTTCCCGCCCGGCCTGAAGCATTGGCATGGCGCGACGCCAACCACGGCCATGACGCATACCGCCATTCAGGAAAGCCTCGACAGCAAGGTCGTCGACTGGATGGAGAAGGTCACCGACGAACAATACCAAACCTGATCCAGCCACAAACTAATAGGAGCATCAAACTATGTACAACACGAAGGCTTACTTCGCTGCGAGTGCGACATCGCCGCTGGCGTCCACCAAGATCAAGCGTCGCGATCCAACTGAACACGACGTGCAGATCGAAATCCTCTTCTGCGGCATTTGCCACTCCGATCTCCATGCGGCACGCAACGAGTGGAGCAGCATCATGCCCACTGTTTACCCGATTGTCCCCGGCCATGAGATCGTCGGGCGTGTCACCAAGGTCGGCTCGGCAGTTACCAAGTACAAGCCGGGCGATCTCGCCGCGGTCGGCTGCTTGGTCGATTCGGACGGTACCTGCCCCCAGTGCAAAGCTGGCCTAGAGCAGTTCTGCCCGAACCTGACGCTCACATTCAACTCGCCGGACAAGCACCTCGGAGGCGTCACCTACGGCGGCTACTCCGACAGCATCGTCGTCGATGAGCGCTTCGTTCTGCGCGTCCCTTCCAACCTCAATTTCGCCGGAGCCGCGCCACTCCTCTGCGCTGGCATAACAACATACTCGCCGATGCGCCACTGGGGCGTCACCAAGGCCAAGAAGGTTGGCGTGGTCGGTCTCGGCGGACTGGGCCACATGGCGATGAAGTTTGCTCATGCGTTGGGGGCCCACATCGTCGTCTTCACGACCTCGCCCGGCAAGAAGGAAGACGCGTTTCGCCTCGGTGCCAACGAAGTCGTTGTCTCCCGCAATGCCGACGAGATGCAGAACCACGCCGGCAGCTTCGACTTCATCCTCGACGCCGTCTCCGCCGATCACGACATCAACGCCTATATCAACCTGCTCCGCCGCGACGGCAACATCACCCTGGTCGGCGTCCCGTCGAAACCTGTCGCCATCTCTGCCTTTGGCCTCATCATAGGGCGCCGCAGTCTCTCCGGGTCGAACATCGGCGGTATCCCAGAGACCCAGGAGATGCTCGACTTTTGCGGCGCACATAACATTACCGCCGATGTCGAAGTGATTCCTATCCAGAAGGCAAACGAAGCCTATGAGAGACTGCTGAAGTCGGATGTGAAGTATCGCTTCTCCATTGATATGGCTTCTCTCAGATCTGAGTAAAGTGATGGAACAAGCACTTTCGCGTTCCCTGTCGTAGGAAACACCGCGCTCATGACAATATGAGGAAACTCGAGGCACTCCTGAGCATGGTCCTCGCGGCTGTGATCTTGGCCGCGCTGGCACGCCGCGTCGCCGAGAGATCTCAAGGACAACTGGGCACCGCTTACAAGCTTAGTTGTGTTTGCGGTGGGATTAACAACCGCCGCGGTGGCCCTGGTCGCTCGCACCCTGGTGCCTGAGATGCCCTGGGCGCCCGCGATTGCTCTTGGCGCCGTGGTCGCTCCACCCGACGCCGCTGCCGCGGCCGCCGTGCTTCGCCCGCTGCGGCCGCCCCATCGTATCCTGACAATCCTCGAAGGCGAGAGCCTGCTAAATGATGCCAGTGCACTCCTGATCTACCGTCTCGCGGTAGGAGCGGTAGCGGCCAACGGCTTCTCCCTCGGCGTCGTTGCGCCAACTTTCATGCTCGCGGTGGCCGGGAGCCTGGTGGCAGGGCCTGCGCTGGGCTGGCTCTTTGTCCGCTTCATTGAGCGCGTGCAGCATGTGCCGACCTCCATAATTCTTCAGTTCGTCAGCACGTTCGGCGTGTGGATCCTGGCCGATCGCCTTGGCCTCTCAGGTGTGTTGACCATGGTGTGCTATGTCATCACCGTGGCGCGGAGGTCGCCCGAGCGCACTCCAGCACGGATCCGCATACCCGCCTACGCCGTGTGGGAGACGGTCGTTTTCGTGATGAACATCCTCGCGTTCATCTTCATCGGCCTGCAGATTCGCCCGATTCTTGAGAGCTTGGAGGCAACGGACCGCGGGCGATATTTCGAATTGGCGGGCGCGGTCCTCCTGACCGTGATCGTCGTGCGCCTCGCCTGGCACATGTCCTTCAACTCAGTCGTCAGATGGCGACACCGCCAGCGCGGTTTTCATCCGATACGACCTATGCTTCGGCCTACCGTGGGGAGCGGCTTGATGATTTCGTGGGCGGGGATGCGCGGTATTGTCTCTCTTGCTGCGGCAATGGCGCTCCCACCGGCGTTTCCGTATCGCGACCTGATCGTGCTGACTGCGTTCTCTGTCGTCCTCGGCACGCTGGTGCTCCAGGGACTGACCCTCAAGCCTCTCCTACGCGCCCTCGATTTGGATGACGATGATCCGATAGGCCGCGAACTTAGCGCGGCGCGTGCGCGCGCCTTACGCGCCGGACTCGCGACGTTCGAGCACGACCGCTCGCCAGTTGCGGATACAATCCGGGAGGCGTTTACAATGCGCCTGGCACCCGGCCATCGTGAAGGGGGTGACGCAAGACGCTCAGCGACCGCCGAAATCCATCGTGCGGCCCTTCAGGCGGCCCGCCAAGCCGTTCTCGCCACGCGTGCCAACGACGAGATCGGCGACGATGCCTTTCATTTGGTGGAGGAGGACTTAGACTGGCTGGAAATGGCAGTCGGTAGTAAGCCGGAGTGAAAGCCGAGGAAACGAAGGGACCAATCGTTCGCGAGACTGCGAAACAGCATCGGAGGGAAAAGCTCAGCCAAGGGTATCCAGGAGTATCTGGTTCTGCTGAGTATCAGTGAGACGTGCAAATACAGAGGCTTGAGTTTCCTTGATTTTCTTCGATCGGGAGAAATGGACGTACATGCCTTTGGGCAAAGGGTTTGTAGTTGAAAGGCACTGTTGTAAAAGTATTTACATTTTTATCGATCGCGATCCCGTCAAGCCCGCGCTCGTATCTCTCAGGATTGTGTGAGAGTGCTTGCAGATTGCCTCATCGAATTCGGTATGGTTGCTCTCGAATTAAAGGCCCGACTCCTCCTTTTCAGCCTTCATCAACCTCGATCAGGCCACAATGTTCGTTGCGGCCTTTCCTGACATTAGATATGGAAACGGTTCCGTACAATCACGCAGCGTTTGCGGATCAGTGCAGTCACGGCTTCGGCAACCCGATGTTCAATTCCCGCTTTGTCGAGATTCGCGATCACGGTTTCGGCCAGTTCCGGGACGCGGTTTCTCACAATAGGCTTGGCGAGGCCAGTCTCTTCCGCGAGTTGCTCGAAGTCCTTCGGCGTCACTTTGTCCGACGAATACTCCCGGCCGATCTTCATTGCCATGTCTTCACTGAGTCTCGGGATAGTAGGTCGTGCTAACGACATCGGAGAGAGGTGCGAGCCTGATCTGTTGGTTCGCCGTTCCCACCCCGTAGTACAGCAACGAGAAGTTCTTGCCGTGGGCGTCGTTGTTGCCGACGAGAAGTTATAGATCACGGCGTCGAGAAGGCGTGACAGGTCGATTACAGGCGCAGTGGACACTTCGCGCGGCAGCGCAAAAAAACTGCCTGAGAGAGGGTCCGCCTTCCTTCTGGTATTTCGTTTCGGGGACGATGCCTTGGGCCTGACAAAAATCCTCCTGATGAAGCCGCTCCAGAGAGGCAGCGCCTCCCTGATTTTGGCGGCGGATCCTGTCATAGCGCTCCACCAGCAGATAGTCGATGCCCCACACGCTTTTGGCGTCCACTTGCGGCGGGCAGGCCGACCCTTGCCGCCAGCTTCATACAGAGCGCTTCATTGAAAACGACGCCCGCAAAGCATTCCACCGCGGGTTTCAGTATGTGCGTGCTTGGCGCGCCCCCAAGTGGCAAAGAAATCTCATTGCCCTCAATGCGCACAGCAACTTTGTCTTGCTCGCCGGCAAGCGAAAGGCGGCCGCCAACAGTGGGCGTTTTGGCAGCTCCTTCAGCATCGCGGCGAGTTCCTGGGAAGAGAGCGTCCGGTAGCCATAGTTGCGCTCCGGCAAAGTTTCTCCAGCCGGGACAAAGGTGACGGCTCCCGCGCATTCGCCGCCGATCTGCTCCAGCATGGCATAGTCGTTGCGAGCGCTGATGCCAAGATTGCGGGCGATGATCTCACGCTTGCTTTCTTCGGGCAGAATGCCAGCGAAAAACCCCCTGCACTCGTTGCGTCTGAAACGTTCCCTTCTCAACGGTAATGACTGGGACAAGGGTGTGGCCGCGGGTTTCTGCAGCCAGCTTCCGGTGTAGTTGAACAGCATCTGGCCGCCATCGTCCTGAATAAGGTGACCGACGAGTTCATTGTGCAGGTAAACATCGAGGATTCTTGCCATGCGCTATTCTTCCTTTGTGGGAGGCGCGGGTGGCGTTAGCGTCAGCCTGATTCCTAGCGTGTGCAGGATGGTCAAGGCCTTTCCGATCTCGCAAGTTTCCTTGCCTTTTTCGAGGTCGATGACAAACCGCAGGCCGGTGCCAGCCGTGAGCGCCAGACCCTTCTGCGTAACGCCCAGCCTCTTCCGAGTTTCCCTGACGACCTTGCCGATTTCCTTTGGCGTGTGTTTCATAGCATGGATCATTTGAATGTTACCGTACGGGAATATTTTGTTGATTCACCAGAATAACCAAGCACATATTACCGATCGGTAACACAACACCGAAGGAAACTAAGGACCATTTCCAAAAAAGGAACCGAACATTTGAGGTTTTGCCCAAGCCAGGGGCACTTAACAATTGAACACGAATTTAAAATGTAGAGGATTGTAAGTTATTGAAAAGATTGGTACGCCCGGCAGGATTCGAACCTGCGACCCCCTGCTTAGAAGGCAGGTGCTCTATCCGACTGAGCTACGGGCGCTTCATCATTGGGTGGAATAGAAAGCCAGTGCCGAAAATTGGAGGGCCATCCGATCCGGCATGAAACTCGAGAGCCTGAGGCAAGACCCTGATCCCGTGCTTCTTTGGTGAGAATACCATAACACAAGACCCTGACATCGGGAAGAGGAATTCGGATCCCTCGGTAACGCGTTAGGAGCTGTGAAAAAATTCAAAACCGGCCGGCAGCGGGAGGGCGAGGCTCCCGCCGAGCCTCATGGAGCAAGGACTTGCCAGGGTGACGGCTCGCCAGGAGGCTCGCCCTCCCAATTTTTTCACAGCTCCTTAGTTACGGAGGGCGAAGAAACAGCTTTGGTAGCCACGACGAATTTGCTTCTAATTCGTCGTGGGTTTGTCCACCCGCGCGGAAAAGCCCACGGCGAGCGACGGTGG
>DASYSA010000227.1:0-5964 GCA_036003885.1 Blastocatellia bacterium
GGTCTCTTCAGCAAGCCCGCGGAAGTTCACCTCGCCTGCTTCAAGCTCGCGCACGTACTGCCGCAGCAGCGTGTATCTCTTGCGCACTATTGGATCAAGCATCTCCCAGAAGGCCAGTGGATTGAAGACCTGTGACCTCAGCTCGCGAATCAGCACCGCCGCATGATTAAACACGTAGACTGTAGCCCGCGCCCGGTGCATCGCCTGGAGCGTCCTCGCGTATCCGCCATTCACAAATGAATCGACACCGTCTGTCATCAGCACGACACTGCGCCGGCCTGTAACTTTGGTCAGCACCTCGTCGGCCGCATACTGGAGCGAATCGTACAAGTGCGACTTGAGCTCGGCTGCTGAGGTGGCCCCATCGCTCATCCAGAAAGCGGCGGGCTTGAACTTCCATTCGAGCGCGTGTTTGAGCGCGGCTTTGTCCCCCGTCCACGATGACAACAGCTCAACCTTGTCGCCATAAATGATCACCGCCGCCTGGTCCTCCTCGGCAAGCGAATCGATCAGCTTATACGCAAGCTCCCGGTTGGTGTTTATGTTCTTGCGCGTTGAGACTTCGCCGCTTGTGTCGAGGATGAGAAGAATGTTTGCGGGAGTCCGCATCACCGAAGTGATCTGCTGGCGCTTGTTGTCTTCCGTCACGATGAAGTCGGCCCGCTCGAGCCGGGGCGCCAGCTTGCCTGTGTCGCTTCGAACACTTATTGGAAGCAGCACCTCTTCGGCGCGCAGTCGCACGGTGTCTTTGTCGGCCTGTCCCTTGGGCGGAGCCGGCCTTTCACGCACACGGCCGCTCTGCGCCTGGCCCTGGATTGCCCCAAGCATCAGCAGGCACATTGCGAACACCAGTCTGGCTGCGTATCTTACCGGCATAATCCAGCCTGTCCTCATCTAAAGCCAACGCTATACAAAGGCTACGAAGACTTCGTTGGACAGCAACATCCCAGCCTCCGTCAGTCTCAATCGCCGCTCGTCGAGTTCCAGCAGATCGGCCTCCGCTAATCGCGCCAGTTCATCGCCGTAGCGCGCGAGGATGTCCACGCCATACTCCAACGTGAAGGCTTCGAGGCTCACTCCTTCGCTCAATCTCAACCCCATGAAGAGCGCCTCTTCCGCTCGCTCTCGTTCGCTCAATTCGCGTCGTTCACCAACTGCACGCCCCGTTGCCTCGACGCTGTCAATGTAGCTCTCAGTCTTCAATGTGTTGACCCAGCGGGCGTGGCCATCATATGAGTGCGCCCCGCAACCCATGCCATGGAACGCAGCGCCGGTCCAATATTTCATATTATGTTTAGAGCGATAGCGGCTCGGCCCCGAGAATCCGGCGCTGTCGGCAGGATTCACAGCGAAGTTGGAGATCTCGTAGTGCTCATAGCCGGCTTCCCGAGAAGCCCTGCAGATCATTTTGTACATTTCGGCGGCCACGTCATCATCGGGCCGCGGTCGCAAGCCCCGCTCGATCTGCGCGAACAACTGGGTCCCCTCCTTGACTTCGAGCAGGTACAGCGACAGATGCTCAGGCCGTATGAGCAGCGCTTCGCGCAGATTGAACTCCCAGTCCGCCGGCGTCTGGTCGGGGAATCCGGCGATCAAGTCGAGACTGATGTTGCTGAACCCGGCGTCACGCAACGCCTCGACCGTGCGTCGCGCGCCCGTAGCCGTGTGGGTGCGGCTGAGCGAGACGAGTTCGCGGTCTATAAACGACTGAACGCCAATGCTTGCGCGATTGATGCCCGCTTTTCGCCATGCCGCCAGCTTCTCCCTGGCGAACGTCCCCGGATTGATCTCTATTGTGAGTTCTGCGTCGGGTGAGACGTCGAATGCCCCTTTGCAGGCCTCGATCAACTCAGAAATCTGGGCAGCCTCAATAATCGAAGGTGTGCCTCCTCCGAAGAAAATAGTATCGACTTGCGGCTCGGCCGCCTCCACATCCGGATTCCCAAGAGCGAGAGACGACCCGCAGTGCTCAATCTCCCGGGCCACTGCCCGAACATATCTTGAAGCCAGCACATCTCCGAAGTCAGTGGTGTTGAAGTTGCAGTAGGTGCACTTCCGCTCGCAGAAAGGGATGTGAATGTATATGCCGGCCGGTCGATGCACAGTGAGATTATAGCGGAAAAGGGAATTTCGAATTGCGAATTTCGAATTTCGAATTTGGAAATTCGAAATTCGAAATTCGCAATTCGAAATTCCCTTTCTGGATTCTCAAGGCGAAATCAGGTATTCTTGACGGTCTGATCAAACCATATCCTGTTCGATAGTATTTCTTGCGTTACCATCCGAGAGAGATTCGGATGAAAGGAGTCAGAATGAGCCCCCTGGAAGACCTTGAGGGTCAGCGAGTATTGGTAACCGGAGGCGCCGGCTTTGTCGGTTCAAACACCGTCAAACAGCTTCTCCAAAGCGGCGCCTCGATCACGGTGCTGGATGATTTCTACACCGGCGCAGAAGACAACCTCCCTTCTGCGGAGCCTCACCTCGAAGTGATTCGCGGCAGCGTCACCGACTTCGATCTGGTGCGCAAAGTCGTCAAAGTCGCCGACGTCATCATTCACGAAGCCGCTCGGAACATTATTGTATCGACGCGCAATCCGCGCGAAGACTATGAGGTCAACATCGGTGGAACGCTGAACGTGCTGTTGGCTGCGCGAGAGTTCGGCGTCCGCCGCGTGGTCTACACCTCTTCGGCTTCGGTCTACGGCAATCCGCGTTATCTGCCGATCAACGAAGACGACGCAACCAACATGCTCAGCCCGTATTCAGTGTCGAAGTTTGCCGGCGAGAACTACTGCAAGGCGTTCTACGAGAGCTATGGTCTGTCGACCGCCGTCGTGCGCTACTCGAACATATATGGCCCGGGCCAGCGACCCGACAATCCCTACTGCGGCGTAGTTTCGAAGTTCTTCGAAGCAGCGGCTGCCGGGCTGCCTCCGCGCATTCACGGCGACGGAGAGCAGACTCGCGACTTCACCTTCGTCGACGACGCCGTAGAAGCTACTCTGCTGGCCGCTTTCACGGCCAAGGCCGATGGGCAGGTCTACAATGTAGGCACCGGGCGCGAAACCACAGTTAATCAACTCGCCCGCATAATTCTCGAAATCGAGGGAACAAGAGTCGAACCGGAATATGTTGATCGCCGCGACATCGACAACATCCGCCGCCGGGTCGTCAACATAGAAAAGATCCGCCGCGAGCTCCGTTGGGTTCCTTCAGTGACAGTCGAACAGGGACTTCGCCGCACCCACCAATGGCTGACCGAGCGTTCGAAGCTTTCATCGAAGCGAGCCTCGGGATGACCGCCGCTCGGGCCTTTGAAAGAACACAACCTCGAGTGCTGTGCATTGCGCCGGCATGGAACGAAGGCGATCGAATCACTCGGGTTGTGAGAGCCGTGCCTCGAGACGTGGTTGAATCGACCGTTGTAGTCGATGACGGCTCGGCCGACAATACGAGTGACCTGGCCCAGGCCGCAGGGGCACAGGTGATCAGGCAGGGCGCCAATCGCGGAGTAGGCGCGGCGATTCGAAGCGGAATTGACTTCGCGCTCGCTAATGGCTACGAGATAGTCGTGATCGTTTCAGGTGGCGGAAAGACTCCTCCCGAACAGATACCGAGGCTGCTCGAACCTATCGTCAAAGGCGAAGCGGATCTGGTTCAAGGCTCGCGCTATAAAGAGGGAGGCGAGTTTCTGCGGATGCCGCTGCGCCGCAGGCTGGGAACCCGAGGCTATACCCTCCTCTTTTCGCTCTTCTGCCGCCGTCGCGTCACCGACGCTTCCAGCGGATTTCGCGCAATTCGACTGTCGCTCTTCGAAGACAAACGGATTAACCTGTGGCAGGACTGGCTTGATCGCTACGAGCTTGAGCCCTACCTGTTATTCAAGGCCTTGCGCCTCGGGCACAAGGTTGTCGAGGTGCCGGTAACGATCGAGTATCCAAAAGAGAACGACGGGATCGCTTTTACAAAAATGAGAGCCCTCGTAGATTGGTGGAAGATATTCCGGCCCATAGTCTTCCTGGCGCTCGGCTTGAAGCGATGAGTTGACCATCACAACTCGAATCAAACCTTCAACAAATGGCTACCCGAGGCCAAACTCCGCCAGGCAACTGCAGGAGTAAGAGCCGGGCCGGGATGAAAGTGCTCTATATGTCAGGCCACAGCAAAGACACGATAGTAGACCATGGGATACTCAAATCGGACAGCGCACTCTTGATGAAACCTTTCACACCCGATTCACTGGAGCGCAAGGTTCGCGAGCTGCTCGCGTCATAGCAGCCGCAGGTTACAAAGGCTCGCAGCGCCTGACAATTAATACTGTGACGCAGTGCAAACCTGCGCAACAGGGTAGCATGGAACAATCCTGAAGCAGCGGTGCACAACTCGCAGCAGACACTGCTGTGGGAGCGATTATCGATGCCACAATCGGCAACGAGATGGCCGAGGCAACCACACCCAGCTTTCGTATTAGCCGGCGGCGCGATATTTGAGTATTTGGACCCCTATCCGGACTGGGAGCGGTCAGAAGGCGTGCGTGCGAAAGCGCCTTGATCCCCATCCACACCAACTCGTCGTCGACAAACACTTTCATCTGAATGCTGAGAGACCTTGCGATACTCGGCACTCCAGTGATTCCATCGCACAGATCCCAGATTGCGGCTGCAGACTCATTAAGACAGTGCGCCTTGTGTCGCGTAAGATCATATACCAGCAGCTCGTCTTGCAGACGCTCACGATGAGATCCTCTCTTCTCGCGGTAGGCATAAACTGAAGCTCACTTTGATTCTTCATTGTCAGACCTCGCGGCCCGGGATGAATCTTAGGAGAGAGGCCGGGGAAGGTAACGAGCGTTTGGGGGTTGAACTTGCGGTCCAGGCTCTGTGAGAACCCCTTCTTGTTGCATTGTATCAGTGACGCAGACCGAGTCAATAATAATATTTATTACAGCAAGGGTGCTTCGAGATTTTCCCGGTCCTTCCACCGAAAAGGATTCAGCCGGTCCTCGAAGCCTCGGCGATGAAGTGCAACCGGCTGACCGAAGTAATCGAGGCATACTAACGCCTGGCGGGTCATCCCCGAAACTGCACGGTAGGCTGAAGACGTTGTTCAAGCGAATTGGAAGCAAGGGTGAGAACTCGCCAACTCTCTTCCCGGGCAGTTTCCGACCATTCAGAATGAGGCGGATTTCTGAGACAGGCTTCAAATTGACCTCTCTCCTTCGCTTCGATACGATCATGCCTCATTAGCCCAGAGAGGAGACCAACTGAATGAAGGCGATTCGCGCGCACGAGTGGTGTGAGCCCCGCGGTCTGGTGATCGATGAAATCCAGCGCCCCGAGCCGCAACCGGAGCAGATTCTGGTCAAGGTCCACTCGGCCGCACTCAACTTCCCTGACCTCCTTCTAATCGCTGGGAAGTACCAGATCAAACCGGACCTCCCTTTCACGCCCGGTCTCGAGGTCGCCGGGACGATTGAACAACTCGGCGGCGGGGTCGACAGTTTCCAACTCGGGCAACGGGTGATCGCACCTGTGGGAATGGGCGGGTTCGCTGAGTACGCGGTTGCGCCGGCCGCCGGAGCTCAACCGATGCCCGAGTCGATGAGTTACGATGAAGGCGCGGCTTTTCCTCTCGTCTACCAGACGGCCTACTTCGGCCTCGCTCATCGGGGCCAGTTGCAGCCGGGGGAGACGGTGTTGATCCACTCGGCGGCTGGAGGTGTGGGTCTAGCTGCCCTGCAGATTGCCCGGGCCCTGGGAGCGGGAAAAATAATCGCGACCGCCGGGTCCGACGAAAAGCTCGAGGTTCTCAAGGGGCAGGGCGCCGACGTCGCCATAAACTATCAAACACGAGACTTCGTCGACATAGTAAAGCGCGAGACGGGCGGTCGCGGGGCAGACGTCATCTATGATCCCGTGGGCGGCGAGGTGGGCGAGCGCAGCACCAAGTGTGTTGCCTTCGAGG
>DASYSA010000228.1:0-3898 GCA_036003885.1 Blastocatellia bacterium
CGCTTCGAACGTCGAGCAGTACCTGTTCGAAGACGGCTCCTTCGGATCTTTCGCCGCCAACGTGAGAAAACTGCCGATCAACGAGAAGAGCCTGTTCATCCGCTGGGTCTACCAGCGTTATTACCATCCGGCGCGGTTGGCGGGGCAACGATCGACCTCGCTCCTGCAGAAGATGAGTGTTTTTCTGACAGACTTCGAAGCGGGTCGATACCAGAACTACACGGACCTGATCACAACGAACTACATCGCGCCTGAGAAGAAATAGCCACACCCCGATCCACCCGGATGACCAAAAGTGGGACTCGATGGGAGTCCTTTGCTTGACTCCGTTGCTGCATGTTTGTGGGCGAGCACTCATCTCATTTACACCTCACTTCAGTGAGGTGGTTGTTCCCGGGCGAAGACGCCGCTGAACCGTTTTAACGGTTTCCCCTTGTCGGTAGCCGCCCCTTCCATTGACAGATTCTGCGCGGATTGTTGAGCTAACGTTGGCGTATCGGAAACCGTTAAAACGGTTTGGCGGAGGACCGCCCGCTCCGGACACCCCACTGAAGTGGGGTGTTAATGAGAACCGATCCTCAGTAACTTTAAGTTCCACTCATAGTTTCACATCCCGGATTCAATCAAAGGAGAGCAATTTCGTCGTCGAGTCCCAGGTACTCCCAGCGCAGGAGCGAGATCGGTACGTTTCCGTTCTTCCATAGATAATCGTGAAAAGCGCGCAGGTCGAACCTCGGCCCGAGCGCCTGCCTTGCGTCGGCCAGGAACTTCATGATCTGCAGCTTTCCAATCTGGTAGGTGATCGCTTGGCCCGGCAGCGATGAGAAGAAGATCGCTTCGGCGCGCGCGGTGTTGTAATCCATGGGCGTTCGGGTGCGCAGGTATTCCGTGGCCTCATCAATACTGAAGAGTCCCAACGCAAGCTTCACGTCCACTTCGACCCTGAGCGCACGAAGCCGCATGAAGTTATACATGACTTCGCGAGTGCGGGCATTGTCATCGAAGAGTCCCGCCTGGAGCATCATCTCTTCAGCATAAAACCCTATTCCTTCGTTTGGCCCGGAGTCGTAATAATGGCGTCGAATCGGATTCTCATGAGCCCATGAGATCGACATCTGGAGATAATGTCCGGGCACTCCTTCGTGGACGACAAGTGGACGCGTATCGCGGGCCGATGAGAGCTCGAAGTATCCCAGGTCGGATACGGGCGGTGGAATGTAACGAACCCCGTGCTCGTCGAGGCGAGTTGGCGAGGTCAAGTCATCCGCGACACCCAGGGCAACCAGGGGCTCGATGTAGGCCGGCATAGGCAGGTTTCGATAATGCCGCACCCAGCCGGGGACAGAAAGCAGATTCTTCTCTTCGAGGAACTGGCGGATCCCCTCTTCGTCCTCCTGCTCCTTAGCAATCTGTGTGGCCTGGTCGCGAAAGAGGGGAGGCTCGGGGACACCTTTGGCGCGCTCTTGAGCGATGGCCTCAAAGACCATGGAACGCTCCCACTCCTGTCTGCCCATCGTAAGAAGTTCCTCGGGAGTGAGAGGCATAAGTCCGACATTCTTCAGGAAAAAGCAGTAGCCTTCGCGGCCAATTGCCGAGTCCGCTGTCAAGTGAGGCGCCCGCTCTTCGAGCCACGCTCGAAAAGACTCAAGCGCGCTGATTGCTGTTTCGGCCGCCGCGTCCAGTCGTTCTGCGCTCTCGCTCTCGAGCCGAGGCTTCAGCGAGCGAGCGACTTGTGAAACTTGCGGGCGAATGTCGCGGAGAAGCTCCAATATGGCGAGCGTAACCGGCTTCTGTGCGCCCGCGGCGAGATTTGTCTTTCCCTGCTCGAGGAGCCTGGGCGTGCGTTCGAGAATCCTGATTACTTTGGCGCTCCGCGCGCCGTCGAAAGGTTTGTTCAAGAGCAACTCTTCGAACAACGCACCCAGTGTCTGGTAGACGTAGAACCTCGGATTGCGCTCCCAACTCCGCAACACATCCAGCTCCCATCGGACGCGCGCAAAGGCCGACGCGACCAGCCGGTAGTCAACCAGCTTGCTGATCGGCCAGCCCGACGAGTCGATTCGCTTCAATCGCTCTTCGAATACAGCTAGATCTTCTCGCTGCTTCTGAACTGAAGAGAGCGACCAGTCGGGATCCCAGCCCGGCGGGCGTTCAATGCGAGGAAGATCGTCGCTCGAAACCGGCTGGTAGTAGGCGCGCCACGCCCAGAATTCCTCAGCAACACGAGCAAGAACGTCAACGTTGTTCTCGGACATCAAAGACTCCTCCAGATGACGAAAGACTTGTTGACTGAGTATTCACCAACAGAGGGGAAATGCGAAGTGCGAAGTGCGAATTTCGCATTTCGAATTTCGCACTTCGCATTTCCGCGAGGCCTCGGCGAAGAAGTGATCGCCCTGGGTACGCACGCTTCCAGCGTGCTGCCTTTTCGGATACGCACGCTGGAGCTATGCCGGGTACCCAGAGGAGGTGTGTATCCAGAGGTCAGCACGCTGGAAGCGTGCGTACCCAGGGTTATTCCTGTCTCAGAGCTACTACCGGATCGATTCTCGAGGCGCGCCTCGCCGGGATGATGCTGGCCAACACCGGCACCGCGATCAACACCACGGACGCTACGATGAATGTCGCCGGATCGGTCGCGCTCACACCCCATAGAAGACTCGACAACACCCGAGTAGAGACGAACGCAGTCGCCAGACCCGCGAGCACACCGGCGATTGCGAGGGTCGATCCCTGTTTGAGCACCAGCTTAACCACCTCGGCGGCCCCGGCGCCCAGGGCCATGCGAATCGCAATCTCGCGATTTCGCTGAGCGACAAACTGCGCGATCACGCCGTACAACCCGATGGCCGCCAGCAGCAGAGCCAGCAGTCCGAATATCCCTATCAAACCCGCCGCCATCTGCTGTTGCCAGAGGGTGCTCGAAATCTGCTCGGACATGGTCTTCATTCCAACCAGCGGCAGACTCTTGTCCAGTGCCGCCACCTCGTTTCGAATCGCAGGAACCAGGCTCTTTGAATCTCCCATGGTTCGAACGACGATCGTCGCGCGGCCGTCATAGTCCTGCTGCTCCGGGACGTACAGGATCAACGGAGGATCAACCAACATCGATCGATGCCGTGTGTCCTTCACAACGCCAACCACTTCGAGGGGAGGACGCGGTGTCCCGCTCAGAACCGGGTCTGATATTCTCTTGCCGATCGCGTTCTCGTCGGGCCAAAGCCGATGCGCCAGCTTCTCGTTTATGACTGCTGCCGCGGGAGCGCCTTCTCTGTCTGCATTGTTGAATTCGCGTCCCTGGAGAATAGTGATTCCAAGAGTGCGGAAATAGTCCGGGGCTATTCTGTTAAACTCGACCCTGAGGCCCAGATCATCACGCCCACGCAATACCTCCTGAGGAGGTTCCTCTCCGGGATAGAAGACCGAGTGCCTGTCGCTCCATGAGTTGGGCGGAACCGTCTTTGCCAGACTGGCAGAGAGGACGCCGGGCAAAGCCTCGAGACGGCGGGTAACCTGATCGTAGAAAGATTTGCCGCGCTGCTCCGTGTACTCCTGAATGCTAAGATCGACGGACATGAGCAGCAGGTTGTCTCGGTCGAATCCCGGATCAGCCATTAGTACGGTCCGCATAGTTTTGACTACCAGGCCGGCCCCAATCAGCAGGACAAGGGAGAGAGCGATCTGGGAGACCACCAACGCGCTCTGAATGCGAGAGCCTCGCTTGCTTGAAGCGGCCGCTCCATCTTTCAACGACGTGACCAGGTCAGTCTTGGATGCCTGCAGCGCCGGCAAGAGTCCGAACAGAATCCCGGTCAGCACTGAGAGCGCGAGCGTGAAGGCAAGCACTCTGAAGTCCAGGTCGGTCTCGACACGCCTGAGAACGGTTGACGGTTGCTGG
>DASYSA010000229.1:0-4246 GCA_036003885.1 Blastocatellia bacterium
CATAGTGAGGATCAGCCGATATCCCTTCGCCGCGGCGGTCATCGCCAGGCCGATCCCGGTGTTCCCGGACGTAGGTTCGATGATGGTTGTCTTGCCTGGCGTGATCTTACCTTCGCGTTCGGCTGCGTCGATCATTGCGAAGGCTATCCGATCCTTGACGCTGCGCGTCGGATTGAAAGCTTCGAGCTTGACCAGCAGTTCTGCCGAGCCTCCCACAGGAAGGCGATTGAGCCGAACCAGCGGAGTATGGCCGATCGTTTCGAGAATGTTGGCGCAGATCTTTGGCCGTAGTGACATCGAGTGAGCTCCCATGCAGAATGAGGTGTAGCCTAACACAGCGAGAATAGAAGGCAAAGGGAGAGGATCCAGGATTTAGGATTTAGGATCTGGGATAAGGCACGCCGAGATACCGCGGAGCCCGATACGTGTCTCTCTGGTGACCTCCACGTCCTTTATTACGCACTCCCCAAGGTTTTACGGGGTCAGACCCTTCTCTTCATTGTCTTCTTCTATCCCGGTTCGCTAATATCGTTCGGATACTAAAGTGCCTAGAGAAACCTTATGCTTAGAGACTCGAGATTGGCGGTGCTGGGAGCGGGCAAGCTGGGTGAGACCCTGGTCAAGGGCTTGCTCGAGGCCGGAGTGATCGAGGTCGCCAACGTGATCGTCACGGCCGGGCACCAGCCTCGCCTCGATCACATGCGCGAGCGCTTCGGTGTTGCAGGCACACTCTCCAATGCAAAGGCTGTCGAGCAGGCTGATATTATCCTGCTGGCCGTCAAGCCTCAGACCGTGCCTCTGGTCGTCACTGAAATCAGCGGTGCGCTCAAGCCATCGCAGCTTCTGATTTCGGTCGCCGCGTCGGTCAGCACCGCGTTCATAGAGAAGCACCTCGCGGCTGCCGTGCCGGTCATCCGCGCGATGCCCAACACGCCATGCCTGTTGAAGAAGGGTATGACCGGTCTCGCACCGGGCAAGAACGCCACTCGAGACCACGTCGAGCTTGCGAAGTTCATATTCGATTCTGTCGGCCGCACGGTTGTGGTCGACGAGAAACACATGGACGCGATCACCGGGCTGTCGGCAAGCGGACCGGCATTCGTCTACATAATCATCGAATCGCTGGCCGAAGCCGGTGTGAAGGTCGGCCTCCCTCGCGATATCGCTACTGAGCTTGCGGCACAGACGGTGTTGGGTGCCGGCGCGATGGTGCTCGAGACCGGTGAGCATCCCGCCAAGCTGAAGGATACTGTGACCACGCCCGCAGGCTGCACTATAGACGGCATCCTCGAACTTGAGGAGGGCGGGTTGCGCGTCACCTTGATTAAGGCCGTTGTTAAAGCGACCCAGCGCGCGAAGGAATTGCTGGAGACATAGCTTCAGGCAGGCCCCCCCCCGACAGGATTGGAGCGGAAAACAGATCGAAGCGGGGTAGTCCATCTGACTCGACTCGACCAGCCCGGACATTCACACCCAAACCAGCTACGCGGCAACGCCTCATTGATTGTCGCCGTGCTGATTGTGGGGCTTCTGCTCTCTCCATTCCTGACGAAAGGGAGGCGCGCACAGGCACATATGCAGAAGGGTCAGGAGAAGAACGAGATCGCAGCCGCGAATTTTCCGCAACTCGTGAATGACTACCTGACCGATCTCCATTCGCGGCATCCGGTGCTTGCGGCGGCAAGCGGCCTTCACGCCTGGGATGGCAGGCTCGAAGACTACAGCGCAGAAGCGATTGCCTCAGAGATCTCGGCGATCCGAAAGTTTCAAGAGCGGATCGAGAAGATTCCGCCGCTCCAGCTCAGCTTCTCGGACCTGTGCGACTTCCAGATCCTTGCCTCGAATATGAAGTCGAGGTTGCTGGAGTTCGAACAGATCAAGAGCTACGAGCACAACCCGCAGGTCTACAGCGACGTGATCTCTAACGGCCTCCTTCAGATATTGATCTTCGACTACGCGCCGCTCGACTCGCGTCTGCGCCATGCGGTCGCGAAGGAGAAGCAGGTTCCGCGCCTGCTCGAGTCGGCGCAGTCGAACCTGCACCATGTGCCGCCGGTTTTCCTGAAGACTGGGATCGAAAGTTTCAAGGGGACGCTCGGCTTCGTTCAGAACGAGCTGCCGAAAGCGTTCGCCTCGGTCAAGGACGCGAAACTGCAAAACGAGTTCAAGAAGTCGACCAGGAATTCGGCAGATGCAATTTCAAGATTGATCAAGCACCTCCAGAACACCAGGTCGGATCAGGCAATCGCCTTTGGGATAGGAAGAGAGAACTATGAGGCGAAACTGCGCTACGACGAAGGGATCGATGTCGGCGTCGACGCTCTACTCAAGATAGCTTACCGAGAGCTTGCCGGCACACAGGAGCAGTTGCGCAAGGTCGCCGCTCGCATAGACCCGCGCCGCGACCCGCTTTCCGTTTGGAAGTCCATTCAGGCTGAACACCCGAGAGCGGGCACACTCGTTGTTGAAGCCCAAAAGCAGCTCGACTCACTAAAACAGTTCATCGAGGAGAAGCACATCGTAACTCTGCTGCCCGGCCCCGCTCCCACCGTAGCGGCTACGCCGGAGTTCATGCGCTGGGCGACAGCCAGCATGTGGATGCCCGGTCCATTTGAAAATGGCCAGGTCAGGGCGCGTTACTTGATCACCGATGTGGACCCGAAGTGGAGTGAGGCGCAGAAGCAGGAATACCTCGCGTCATTCAACTACCCTCAGCTGTGGTCGACCTCGATCCACGAGGCATACCCGGGCCACTTCGTGCAGGGCGCTTACCTGAAGAGAGTAGATTCTGCGGTGCGCAAGACATGGGCGCTTGCGCCGGCTACATTTGTCGAGGGCTGGGCTCACTATGCCGAGCAGATGATGATCGAGGAAGGATTCGGCAATGGAGATCCCAAGCTGCAAATGGGACAGCTCGCGGACGCGTTGCTTCGACTCTGCAGGTTCGTGGCCGGCATTCGTATGCACGCTCATGGAATGACAGTTGATGAAGCAACGCGATTCTTCATGGAGAACGCGTACATGGGCGAGACGCCTTCGCGAATAGAGGCCGAGCGGGGCGCCTTCGATCCGAGCTACATCAGTTACGCGGTGGGCAAGCTTGCTCTGTTGAAGTTGAGGGACGACTACAAACGCAATCGCAGAGATGAATTCTCGCTCCAGGAATTCCACGATAAGATATTGTCGAACGGTTTGGCGCCAATCTGGGTTCACCGGCAGATGCTGCTGCCGGGAGATAAAGGGAGAGTGATCGAGTAACGAAGGGCCGGCCACGAATCACACGAACTCCACCAATCTACACGAATTTATTGGGGACCATTCGTG
The DNA here is from genome assembly GCA_036003885.1 of Blastocatellia bacterium. GTDB lineage: Bacteria > Acidobacteriota > Blastocatellia > UBA7656 > UBA7656 > DASYSA01. Next base: position 3,325 of record DASYSA010000229.1, read on the forward strand.
GAATTCGCGTGATTCGTGGTTGGCCCTTCCCGATTCCTCGCTTCAGTTGTAGTTGCCCCCCTCTGCCCTCGGCTCAAGACAAATGCGCGGGGGACTCGTTAGTCCACCCGCGCGAAGTTGTACAAAGTTCTGAGGCGATGTCTTACTTGGGCGTCTTCTTTGTGCCAGCGCCCTCGACAGTTATCTGATTGACGACCTTCTTCACGCAGGCGACGGCTTTCGCCATTCGCGTCGCGCTACCCTTCTGAAGGCCTGTCTTGACCCTGCCCGTCATGGAGACCTCTCCCTGCCTGGTCTCCACGTTGATTGTGAAGTCCTTGAGCGAAGCCGACTTCGCGAATTTGGCTTTTACATCCTCGGTGATCTTCGCGTCGTCGGGGGCCGTGCAGTCGACCTTCGACTTCGCCTTGGTTTTCGCACCAACGTCTGTGCCGCTCGCTTGCCCCGCAAATGCACTGGTAGCAAAGAGCAGACACAAGAATAGAGTGGTTACTCTCTTCATTGTCTTCTCCTTTAGGATTGTGTTTTCAGAGCCAGGCAGGCGTGGGGTCAGCGGGCTGCGGTCGCTCCTGGTCTAATAGACGTGAAACCGCCGCGTCGGGTTGCAGAAATCTTTTCGGCTACCTGAATCGAAGGGAACTGGGCGCCTCTGAAGCCGGCTGTTATTAGGTACAATGCTGATAGATTATTGTCTCGCTGCAGCAACAGCCGGAAATCGTCAAGTGGTCCAGGTAAAGCATCAATGTCGCAAGGTCTGAGGTGACGTTGCTGTTGCTCGATCGCGATATCTCGGTACCACGACACCCCGGAGGGCCGCAAAGGCCCGGCTCCGGTTGCTCGCTCACAAAGTTCAAGGAGACAAGCTGATGATTGGAAACGGAACCTTCTCCGCGATTCGGATTCGCTCGATTGGCCTGGCCGC
>DASYSA010000230.1:0-9893 GCA_036003885.1 Blastocatellia bacterium
CATCAGCACAAATCCAAGTCGACTTGTTGTCATCGATTTTGTTCGCCGTCTCGAAGAGGGTTAATCACCAGAGCTTCAATACCTGGTTCAGGCCCATTTCAGTTGCGACCAGAGACGACTCCATCATTTACCTCCAGGTACCCAGCGAGATGTTTCGGGACTGGATCACCAGCAACTACTTCGACGTCCTCGAAGAGTCGCTCCACGAACTAAACCTCGACGGCTGCAAAGTGAGCTTTCTCGTCGAAGAAAAGCAGCACGCCCAATCATCACCGGATAGTAACAAGTACCACGATGCGGGTTACCGGCAGCCGAAGAGGACGATCCCCGTTAAGAGCCCTCTGGGCAATCAGGGTCTGGCCAGATTGATGGAGAACGATGCCTCTGAACTCCGGCTCAACACCAAATATACCTTCGACACCTTCGTCGTCGGCTCCTGTAACCAGTTTGCCCATGCCGCAGCCCTGGCCGTGGTCGACATGCCGTCAAAGACCTATAATCCCCTCTATATCTACGGCGGCGTGGGATTGGGAAAGACCCACCTGATGCACGCTATCGGGCACGCCGTTAAGACCAGGAACAATAGCCTCTGCCTGACCTACATCTCTTCTGAGAAGTTCATGAACGAGTTGATAAATGCAATCAGGTACGACAAGACCCTTACATTCAGGGAGAAGTATCGAAACATCGACGTATTGTTGATGGACGACATTCAATTCCTGGCCGGCAAGGAGCGAACTCAGGAGGAGTTCTTCCACACCTTCAACGCGCTCTACGACGCACAGAAACAGATAGTCATCTCGAGCGACTGTCCACCCCGCGAGATTCCCACCCTCGAAGAGCGCCTCCATTCGAGATTCGAGTGGGGACTCATCGCTGATATCCAACCTCCGGACCTCGAGACAAAGGTGGCCATTCTGAAGCGGAAAGCCGAGATCGAAAAGATAGACCTCCCAGACAACGTTGCTCTCTTTATTGCGAGCAAGATAAAGTCCAACATCCGGGAGCTGGAGGGTTCTCTCGTTCGACTGGTCGCCTACGCGTCATTGAAGGGACTTCCGATTTGCATCGACCTCGCTCAAGAGGTGCTCAAGAACATCATGGAAGAGGACATCGATGTGGTTTCGATAGACCTCATTCAAAGGACCGTCGCGGGTCATTACTCTCTTAAGATTGCCGATCTGAAGTCCAAGAATAACGCGAGGATTATCGCTGTTCCCAGGCAAGTCGCAATGTATCTTTGCAAGATGCTGACGAAGGCCAGCCTTCCGGAGATCGGTCGTGAGTTCGGCGGAAAACACCATACGACCGTCTTGCACAGCATAAACAAGATAACTGATCTATACCAGAGAGACTCGGTTTTCCACAGACTTATCAACAGCCTAATTGAACAGCTCAAATGAGGTTCTTGTGTTTTTCCACATGAGGGCCTGTGGAAAGCCTGAGGAATTCGTTGAAAACTCCGTTTGAGGACCGAAATTATCAACAGGCCAATGCTGGTTTTCGACCTTTTTCACAGTTTTCTCCACACGCTTGGGGGCGAGTTAGGAATTGTGTTTCAACAGTTTATGCGAGATGTACCGCTTTTCCACAGGCACTAGTACTGCTACTATATAAATCCCTGGTCGTTAATTTGTATTTAGTAGTAGTACGCGCGAGCCAAAATCAAAGAGGTGTAGAATGCAGTTTAGCGTTAGCAAGGTTGCACTCCTGAAGGAACTGAACCTCCTGCAGGGCGTCGTAGAAAAGAAAAATACAATACCGATTCTCTCGAATGTACTGCTGGAAACCGGGGGCCAATCACTCATCACGCTCGTTGCAACCGATCTCGATGTGTCGCTCCAAACCGAATGCGCCGCCGATGTAACACGACCAGGGTCGGTCGTTTTGCAGGCAAAGAAACTTTTCGACATCGTCCGGAACCTCCCCGACTCCGACATACACTTCTCAAAGGAAGAGAATGACTGGACGAAAGTGACCTGCGGATCGTCCGAGTTCAGAATAGTCGGGCAAGCCAAAGAGCACTTTCCTTCCACGCCGCAGTTCAGCGGGGGCGGACTGGAAATCCAGGCCACCGTTCTGCACAACCTGATCGTTCGGACGATCTATGCAATAACCCAGGAAGAGTCTCGCTATGCGCTCAATGGATCTCTGCTTTTGTTGTCGGACGGCAGGCTTCAGATGGTAGCGACGGATGGTCACCGGCTGGCGTCGGTCACAACGAGGCCCGAGAATCTGGAGTCTCAGCCTGGTGTTGAGCAAATGAGAGTAATCATACCGAAGAAGGCATTGACCGAACTGATGAGGCTTACGGCGGGGTCGGATGAAGTGCTGGAGTTTTCCAAGGACGAGAACCACTTGTTCTTCAGGATTGGACCGAGACAACTGACCTCACGGATGCTGGCTGGTCAGTTCCCAAACTACGATCTGGTGATGCCGAAGAATAACGACAAGCTTGTTCCAATCAACTCGGACAGGATCACTCAGGCCATAAGAAGGGCTGCCCTTATGGCGGATGAGCGAAGCCATGGAGTGAAATTCGATTTGGCCAGCGGCAGGCTGAACATTACGTCACAAAGCGCTGACGTAGGAGAGGCGAAGGAACTTATCGCTGTGGACTACGAAGGCGATGGTGTGAACGTCGGTTTCAACGCGCAATACCTTCTCGAATTCTTTGGTGTTGTCGGAACCGATGAAGTCGTTTTCGAGTTCAAAGACGAGCAGAGTCCCGCGTTGCTCAGGCCGCCGGTAAGCGAACCTTACGATTTCAGGTATGTCGTGATGCCGATGCGGCTGTTGTAGGGTCTTGCGAGACCGGCAGATAAAATCATAATACCCACACCCGGCTTTGCTTTCTTATGCCCAGTCACCGAGTGCTCATAGTTGACGACAACAGAGCAATTCGCAGAATGGTGTCGGATTATCTAACCGGCAAAGAGTATGAAGTCGTCGAAGCAGTCGATGGAATTCAGGGTCTCGAAAAGGCGCTCTCTTCACCTGTCGACGCCATCTTACTGGATGTCGTGATGCCGGGGATCGACGGATTCAGGTTATGCCAAATACTCCGGGACAGAGAAGTCAAAACGCCTATAATCATTCTCACCGAGAAGCAGAGCCTGGAGGACAAAGTAACGGGCTTCTCAGCCGGGGCGGATGACTACATAGGCAAGCCTTTCAGCCCCGTGGAGCTGGAGTTGAGAATTCAAGCCCTGATAAGAAGGACTGCGGGGCAGAAGCAGGAAGTCGAGCGTAAGACGATAAAACGTGGAGAGCTTGAAATCGATCTGGAGGGCCACACAGTTGCCGTTGACGGCAAGGAAGTGATACTCACTCCGCTGGAATTCAACATATTGAAAGTTCTTGCGTCCACGCCTGGCTATGTCTACTCGAGGCAGGACCTTCTCAGCGTCATTTGGGATACCGACTACGAAGGCTACAAGCGCAACATTGATCCCCATGTAAACCGCCTGAGGACGAAGCTTGAAGCAAACCCAAGAAAGCCAAAGTATATTCTCACGGTATGGGGAGTCGGATATAAGTTCAACGAGTCATTACAGTGACTGTGTCGCTCTGGGCCCTGAGCCGAACGATGAGCGGTACGGCTCCGGGACCTGGGACGGTTGTCACCCGTATCCGTGGTCAGAATCCCGCAAGTTCTTTCGACCTAGAAGCTCCCGCTGCTCCCTGTTGAGATGACGGAATCTGATGCTGTATCCTTTCTCCCTGAGTTGAGAATAGGCGAGAACATGATGTACGACCTGATAATCGTGGGCGGAGGGCCTGCGGGACTTGCGGCGGCGCTGGCGGCAAAGAGTCGCAGGCTGAGCTACCTCGTACTCGAGCGAGGTTCGATAGCAAACACGATTGCGGCCTATCCACTCGCCAGACTGCTGTTCTCAACCTCTGACGAGGTGGAACTCGAAGAGGGGGCGCTTCGCCGGGGCGTAAGGCCCACTCGCGAAGAGCTCCTCCAGCACTATATCTCCATAGCTGAACGTGAAGAGATCAATATTCGCACTGGTGAGGGTGTGGAGAGAGTTGCGAAGACAGGACGTGGGTTTCTGATAGACACGACAACGAATCGATATTCAAGCAGAACTGTGCTTGTGGCGATTGGCGGCTTCGGCAGACCGCGCAAGCTCGATGTTCCCGGAGAGGATCCCCTTCGCGTCTCTTACCAGTTCGTCGAGGCACAGCCTTACGCGATGCGTCCGGTCCTCGTTGTCGGGGGAGGAAACTCTGCTGCCGAAGCCGCTCTCGATCTTGCTGCTGTGGGTTCGAAGGTGGTTCTGTCGTTCCGCCAGTACTCTGCCAGTTCGAGTGCTGTTATCGGAGGCGCAACGTCAACGCCCGGAAGCTCCAGGATAAAGCCGTGGGTTCTCGAGCCACTGGAGCGCGCGGCATCGCAGGGGCTTATCAGAATCGTCGCGGCGTCGAGAGTTGAGGAGATTCGCCGGGCCTCGGCGGTTTTGCGTGTTGGGGCTGCTGAAGATAGGCTCGAGGTCGAGTGCGATCAAGTGTTCGCGCTCATAGGCGCCGATGCTGATACGCGGCTGTTGGAAGAGGCCGGCGCGGAGATAGCTGCTGATGGGCGCCCGGTCTATGACTCACAGACTTACGAGACCACGGCTCCCGGGCTGTATGTAGCCGGCCACATAACGCGCGACCTGCACATGAAGAACGCAGGATCGGTTGCGCGCCGGGTCGTGGATCACTTAGCATGTAGGCTCCTCGAATCGCAGGTTGCTCGCGAAGCTTGCCCGACGAATTAGATCGAGGAGCCGAGTCCCGTCCCGAATTTGGGGAACGACTATGAACTCAGCAGAACGTCACGCTGGAGCCGCCGAAGCTGAGAGATCAGCCGAAGGCGAGGTGAACCAGACTGACACCGAGTTCGATAACAGCGCCGCTGATCTGAGCCCTATTGATCCAGAAGCTCCTTCCCAGGTTGAGAACACTGGGTTAGAAGCGTCTCAGGGCTATATCCCAGGTCAAAATCACCCAGTCGGTTTGCAGCAACAATCGATTAGTCGCTTGCGGGCTACCGCAACCGGTTTTGCCGTCATAGTAGCCCTTCTCACGGTAGCAGGCGTCTATTTGATTACCAAGAAGCCTTCGACTGTTGATCAACTCGTTATCCTCACAGTTCCGTCAGGTGCAGAAATAACGCTCGGTTCGAAGGAGTACGGGCACTCTCCGGTAAAGCTCGAAAAGGTCCCGATCGGCAACTATACGCTAACCATGACCAAGGAGGGATTCGAGGCGAGAGTGGAACAGATCACCGTCTCCGAATCGCAGCCGTTTGAGTTAATGTTCAGGCTCAAACCGATCCCTCCGATGGACGCGGCCGCGTCAGCACCTGAAGAGCAGATAAGGCAGTATCAGCAAGGCGCAAATGATGCATTCGCAGTAGGCCGCTACGCGATACCGTACGACTTGAGCGCATTGTTTTATGTCGATTTGATTCTACAGATCGACGGGACTAATCAGGTCGCCGCTGAGATGCGGGATCGCATAAGGAAAACCCTGCATCAGAGTGCGCAGGGTGCGGCGGCGCGCGGAGATTTGGGACGAGCTCAAGAGATCTATCAGTTTCTTGGTGACTTCTACCCTGGCGACGAAGAGACCCGCGTAGCGGCCGCCAAGTTGGAGAACCAGCTGTCCGCGCGTCGCGGCGAGGTCCGCGATCTTGTGGCCAAGGCCCAGGAAGCCCTCGACGCAGGCCGGTTCGCCGATCCCGACCAGAGCAGCGCTTACTATTACTCGAAGCAGGCGCTTGCTCGCGACCGCCAGAACGTCCAGGCTCGAGCAATTCGCGACAGAGTAAAGGAGACACTGGCCGACCAAAGCCAGCAAGCCTATCGTCACGAGGAGATCGACACAGCGATCAAGCGGTTGGAGCGAGCGACTTCACTCTTCCCCGAAGACAAAGAGATGCGCACGCGCCTTCACGAATGGATGAATCAACGGGCCGAGGAGGTGAAGGCCGCAAACGATCCGGTACTTCGCCGCAGGCGTGGACTCGACCTGGCCAACAGAGAGGATTGCGCTGCTGCGATTCCTGATCTCGAATTCGCGATCAGCGGCGGCACGGCGACGGCAGATGTGATGATTGCGCTCGCCGGATGCCACTACAAGAGCGGACATCTCGAGCTGGCCGCTTCGTATTATAGGAAGGTGCCCGAAAGTGCCGGGGAAGCGTACCGAACAGCTGTCGCCGCCCAGGGGGACATCGCGATGGCGAGAACCGACACATCCGCCGCAGTGGCTCAATACAAGAAGGCCCTCCAACTGGGAGGAAGCACTCGTTATTCGCCTGCCATTCTACAAGACAAGATAGATAGGATCGAAAAGAAGCAGCGAGAGAAAGCTGCAGAGCCCACAGCGCTCACAATTCAGGTGAAACACCTTCACGGAAAATTACGGGGTTCGTGTAGCGGCACCCTTTCAGTGACTGCCAAAGGAGTGCGCTATGACGGGAAGGATGCGTTTGCCGCGAATCTTTCCTGGACGAACGTGGTCATTAGTAAGGACAAGTTCACCCTCCAAATCCAGGGCAAGTCCATGGACTTCACAGCCGCGCCCGGAGAAGCCGAACGCTTCCAGGAGGCTCTTGGCAGGTATCAGGCAGCTATCAGCCGATGAGAGGTGATGGTCGAGCAGACGCTTCCAACCGGATCACGAATCCTACCCGCACGGGTAATTGACTCTGCCGGAATTTCGCGTATAGTCACGGAGTCGCTGCTATAGCGACGTCTGCGAAATCGACAGGCGCTCAAGCTTCCTTTATTAAGCTATCGAATATTAAGCTATCGAAAAAGAAGAGGGCTGGCTCGGAACAAAAGCCGGTGTCGCAACCTCTCAGACGAGATAGCTGCGCCTGACTAGTTCGAGTGCGCTGGTTGAGGCGCGCCAGCGAACCAGATGGCGGTCGCCCGGTAAGATAACCCGCTTATTAGTAGAACCTGTTTCGTTTGCCAACCCAATGTATACGGTGCCGACGGGAACGGCTTCCGATCCTCCCCCGGGGCCGGCGATGCCGGTAATGCTAACTCCGATTGTGGCACCCGATATCTCCCGCGTTCCCCTCGCCATTGCTTCGGCAACCTCCCCACTCACGGGGCCGAGCCGCTCTATTGTTTCGCGAGGCACTCCCAACCACTGGATCTTCGCCTCGTTTGTATAACTGACAACACCTCCGACGTAGTAATCGCTCGATCCTGGGACCTCCGTCATACGCTGCGCCAACAGCCCTCCGGTGCAGCTTTCGGCCGTTGCAATCGTGTAATGCTTGAGCCTCAGACGCTGACCGACAACCGATTCAAGCGACTCGCCGGTAGTCGAGTAGAGAATTATCCCCAGCCTCTCCTCGAGCTTTTCCGTCAGCTCATCCACGACCGCGCCGGCGCGAGATAAGGATTCGGCGGTCGCTGTCAGATGAATCTCGATCTCCGAGTCTGTGAACAGGATTGTCGTTGTGGGGTTCGTGTATTGGCTATAGATAGGCGCTATGACGTCGTCAAGCTGAGACTCCCCAATCCCGGTGACCTTGAGCACGCGCTTCGCGATGCGCACGCCGCGCGACATCTTCTCCAGGTCCGGCATTATGTAGTTATCGAACATCGGCTGGTTCTCGCGGGGAGGTCCCGGCAGCAATACAACGAGCTTGCCATTCTCATCCGCTTTCATTCCCGGCGCAGTGCCGTTCGGATTGGGCAGCACCGAGGCCCCGCGCGGGATCAGTGCCTGGCGCTCGTTGTTGGGCGTCATCTGGTATCCGCGGCGCGTAATCCGCGCGCGAATCTGTTCGAGCACCTCGTAGTCCAGGGTCAGTTGACGCCCGGTAACCCGCGAGAAGACCTTGCGGGTTACATCATCTTCAGTCGGCCCAAGTCCGCCGGTAAGAACGACGACATCCGATCTGGAGAGCGCGTCGCGTATGGCCTCTTCCAGCCGTGGCTCGTCGTCGCCGACGATGGTCTTGAGTTGTACGGCGATACCCACGGAGTTCAATCGCTCCGTAAGCCAGAGCGAATTAGTATCCGTTCTGTGGGGCGTCAACAGCTCCGAGCCGATCGCCACGATCTCTGCCTTTAACATAGTCTCCTTTGCGGTTCTCCGGTCGCACTACTTCCTGTAGATTCCTCGCTGAGCGATGTAAGTCTCCACCACGGGCGGCACAAGCCCGGCAATCGACTGTCCGGAGCGAATCAGATCCCGTACCTCGGTGGCCGAACGCGCCGCGATTTCGCTGGGAATCTCGAGATACAGAATGCGCTCGGCTATTTCTCGAGCCTCATTCCTGATCAACGCTCCGACCTCCGGATCGGCAGCTCCTGCTCGACCGGCTACGATCAGCCGGCTGCGCTCCAACAGGAATCTCAACGCCTCGTTTCGATCGGGGAAGCTGCGATGGTATCTGGGTATGTATCGGCCTTCCAGGTCGAGGACGCGCTCGAACGTATCGAAGCCGAGAACGAAATAAAACTCCGTCTCCGTTGGGTACAGATGCTCGAGCCCCTCCACAACATCCACAAAGTAAGCGTGCGAGGAGACGCCGATCGACATGGCCGGCACGTCGCCGAACGCCAACAACAGCATGGCCAGCCGATCTTCAAGCGGGCATTCATAGCTGCGCTTGTCGGCATTGGCCACGCCTGCCAGAGCCAGAACCTCGTCCAACTCATACGTTCGAATGGCCCGCAGCATTAACTCGACGTGAGCGCTGGTCAAAGGATTGAAAGAGGAGGCGAACACTCCAACTCGGGAACCCTGGATGCGGGATCGCTGGAGGAACTCGATTACCGGCTCGCTGCTCGTCTGAGCGCGTGCGATGACTTCGCTCAATCGCTCATGCTGCATAACTCAATTAAGTAACCACAGGGACAGGCTCGGCACAACCCGATTCGACGCCGGCTAAAACAGGTGAAGCAGTCTACCGATCCACACGAGCACCGCGGCATACACTCCCGCAAGTGCGTCGTCGGCCATTACGCCCAGCCCTCCCGGCAGACTCTCGAGCCTTCGAATCGGGTAGGGCTTGAAGATATCGAACAAGCGGAAGAGAGCGAAGGCAGCGATTACCGGAACGACTCCGGGTGAAAGTGCCGCGGGTACAAGAGCTATCAGCTGGCCGCTGACCTCATCTATGACGACCTTCTGAGGATCTTTGATCCCGCTGATCTCGCAGACCAGGCCGGATGCCCAGACACCAACTGAGAAGACGACGAGGTTAAGCACAACCAGGAATACAACGAACTCACTATGCGTCAGAGTCACCACGCCAGTGGCGAAATAAGCGGAAGCGAAGTAGACGGCAACGCCTTCGAGCGCTCCGCAAGTGCCGGGTGCGAACGGCGAAAGGCCCGCACCACCGCCAATGGCAATCGCGTAAGCTATCCGGTCGACGAGGCCTCGGTAGTGCCTTTGGATTGGAGCTGATTGATTCAAGAAGATTCAGGCGAGGACAATGCGGCCAATCAGGTCGTAGTCGTGGGCCTCGGTAATCTCGACGTCGACGAAGTCACCGGGCCTTGCCTCAAAGCCGTCGGCGATATCGGTGATCAACACCGAACCGTCGATCTCCGGAGCCTGCGATTCCATCCGGCCTTCCAGAAGCAGGTCGCTTTCGCGGGAGGTCCCTTCCAGCAACACTCTCACGGTTCGACCTATCATGCCGCGGTTCCTTCGCTTCGATATTCGAGCCTGCTCTTTCATCAAACGGCGTTCGCGCTTCTGCATAACCGCCGGGCCGACCTTTTCATCAAGCCCAAACGCCGCCGACCCCTCCTCATCCGAATATGTGAATACGCCGACGCGGTCGAACTCAACGGCGCGGGTGAACTCCAGCAACTCATCGAAATCCTCATCTCGCTCGCCGGGAAATCCTACGA
>DASYSA010000231.1:0-3010 GCA_036003885.1 Blastocatellia bacterium
GTCACTATACGAGGAGGTAAAAGCGGGCCATGTCACTCAGCTCCCGGAAGCGTTCTCGGATCCCAGAACGGCCGAGCTGCAGAAAAAACTGGGCGAGCTTCAGACTCAGTATTCGCAATTCAAAGTCACCTTCGGCCCCAAGAACCCTCGTTTGATGGAGATCGAAGAACAAATGGGGGCGATTCAACAGCAGATAAGTGAGAGCCGCACGGGGTTGGCAGAAAAACTGAGAGCCGACTACGAGCGGGCCGTTCGTGACGAAACGTCTCTCGGGGCTGCCCTCAATGTGGCAAAGGCCGAGGCAGCGCAACAGAACCAGGCTGCAATTCAGTTCAACATACTCAGGCAGGACGTTGAGACGACCAAGGCGCTTTATACCGATTTTCTCAATAAGACCAATCAGGCCAGAATCCAGGAGCACGAGCAGCACAACAATGTGAAGATGATAGATCCACCCCAGGTGCCGGCGTCGCCGATAGCGCCAAATCGTCTGCGCACCATACTAATTGGATTCCTGATCAGCCTCGTGGCCGGCGTCGGGCTTGTCTTTTCCCTCGAGTACCTGGACAACACTATTAAGACGGTTGAAGACGTGAGCCGCTACACACAACTCCCCGCGCTCAGCGTTATTCCAGCCATATCCGGACGTAAGTCGCGGTTGCTTGCGGGTCCCGGCAACGGAAAGAAGAAGCGGGGGGCTGAGCTTGCCCAGAAAAATGGGAGCCACCTGAAAATTAACGAGTTGATGATAATGGACAGCCGCTCGTCGGTGGCTGAAGCGTATCGCGTGTTGCGGACCTCGGTGCTGCTTTCATCAGTAGACCGTCCGCCAAAGCTGATTTTGGTCACAAGCGGCCAGCCTGGCGAGGGCAAGACCACTACAGTCGTGAATACGGCGATTTCGCTGGCGCAACTCGGGGCGTCGGTGCTGATAATTGACTGTGACCTTCGCAAACCTTCGGTTCACAAGGCGCTTGGTGTTGACCAGTCGCGCGGACTGTCGACTTACTTGTCGCGCAGCGTCGACATAGATGAGGTCATACAGAAGCTCCCGATCTCGAACCTCTCGCTGCTTCCGTGCGGCCCAATCCCGCCGAACCCATCTGAGATGATCAGCTCTCTGAAGATGAAACAAATGCTGCAGTCGCTGACCGAGATCTATGACCACATAATCATCGATTCACCCCCTCTGCTAAAAGTGACCGACCCGGTGATCCTGTCTACGATGGTCGATGGCGTGATACTGGTCGTGCATGGCGGCAAGAGTACCCGGGATGTGGTGCGCCGTACCCGCCAGGAGCTCTCAGTTGCGGGAGCAAAGATCTTCGGCGTGGTTCTCAATAACATCGATGCTCATTCCGAAGGGTACGACAGCTACTACTCCGAAGCCTACACCGACTACGAGGCGGAGAGCGCCGCAAGTAGCGGCGACTGAGGAGCCGTGGATCATTTCTCGGCATCGATACCGCGTTTATCGTGGGTTCGTTTTCTAAGCTCTACGCGTAGTCAATTATCGTTGGGCGATCTCTCTCGACTCAAAGGCTGACCGCGCTAGTCTGACTCGGACGACGTTATTACCAATGCAAGAATCACCAGACGGCCTCGCCAACACAACCGCGGGCGAGCCACCTCAGCCACTGCGTTATGTGGCTGCTCGTGCGGCAATGGCCTCGGGAACGGCTGAGATCGTCACTCGCGTCCTCACGGTAGTGTTGGCGATTGTGACTGCTCGCGTGCTGGAACCTGTCGAGGTGGGAATTCTCGGCCTATCGGTGATAGTCATTGGCGTCGTGTCGATGCTGGGCTTTTATCCGGAAACGGCGGCTATAGCTGCGCGTGGCGAGGAAGGCGAAAGTCAATACGCATTTGCAGCTGCCGGCATTCGGGCGGCAATACTGGCTTGCTCGCTTGCAACTATTTGGCTGGGCTTTTCAGCAGTCGCCCGTTATCTCACAGGAAATGACAACGCCGCAGGTCCCCTCCGCGAGTTGCTGTTCGTACTCGCCTGGATGCCCGTTCTCGAGCTATTGAGCGGCTATCCCCAGGTGGTAATGCAGAGGCGACTCGAGCTGAACTTCATCGCGCGGCTTCAGATTCTCCAGCCTGTCATATTCGTCGGATTGGCCGTCGCTATGTTGACAACGGGACGCGGCTATATCGGAGTGGCCTGGGCAAACATCGCAAGCAGCGTTGTGATTACTCTTCTACTGTGGTGGCGCCTGCTTTCGACCGGGTCGGCCCGGTGGTGCGGTTGGCCATCCAGGAAAGTGTGGCGCGAAACCTTGCACGGCACCGGCAAGGTTCTCATTGGTGGCTTCGGTGGTTACCTTGGTGAACGAGTTGACAACCTGTTGGTAGCCGGCTCAATCGGTCCGGCGGCGATGAGCTTTTATTCGATGGCCTGGAATGCGTCACGCACGCCTGCCAATGTCTTCGCAAGGGCCATCAACTTTGTCCTGGTGCCGGCGCTGGCGCGAATCCAGGATGATCCTTTGCGAGTGCAGCGCGCGCTGCGAGAATGTGTGCGGAATTCATATCTCCTCCTGGCGCCCGCCTGCGCGATTCTGTTCGTTACGGCACCGTTGCTTGTCAACTATGTGATTGGTCCCAAATGGCTTCCCCTCATCCCTGCGCTGAGGGTCATGTGCTTCACTGTGCTGGCAGTGCCGATTCTGTTTGCGTCTGCGGCGCTGTTGGTAGGGACGGGTCGAGGGCATCTAGTTGGTATCGCGACGGGGGTACAGCTTGCAACTCTTTTCATAGCGATCCCGCCCTTGTGTGGGCGCTGGGGCATTCTTGGAGCGGCCTACGCCGACAGCGTCGCGGTAAGCCTCCTGACTCTGACGCTGGGTGCGACCGCGTGGTTCGCTACCCGGCAAGTCGGTTTATCCGTTCTGAAGACCGCAGCGGTGCCGCTTGTGTCGGCAGTGAGTTCGGGCTGCCTTGCATTTGTTCTGACAAATTCTATCCAGTCCGACGCGTTGCGATTTTCTTTTGCCGTGTGTTTAAC
>DASYSA010000232.1:0-12308 GCA_036003885.1 Blastocatellia bacterium
CGAATCTCAAGAAGTGACTCGAATCATGCCCATCCTTCGTACTTAGGAGGGCGCATTCTATGAGAGATCGAATTCTCGGCCGGACCTGAGGCCCGGCCGAAAGAGTTCTTCAAGTTCCTAAGGGGTCTGTTGAAGTTTGCCGCCTTTCGCCGAGAGCATCAGCTTCACAAGCTCTTCGACGATCTTGGGCTCAAGCCCTTCGGTGTGCCCCTTATCCAGGCGGACGACGTCGGCGACGACCCTGCCATCCTTGCAGCCCGGGTAGACGAATACCTGGGCCTTGCCCGGCGCCGGCAGGAGTCCCCAGGACGGATTGGGCGGATTCTGACGCGTGCTGTCATAGACGTAACCGGCCTTGGTGTCGACGATCTCCTCCGGCTTGCCACGCGCGCTGCAGCCATATTTCGTGGCCCAGTCCGAGGTCTCGAGCAGCCCCTTTTCATCCATTTCGCGCCGACCCGTCTCGTAGATGAAAGAAAAATCGGCGGCAGGAGGCTCGCGCAAGGCCGCCATTGCCGCCGCCATCGCGGGGTTAGGTGCGGGAGCTGGACGGTCACCACCGCCTGGTGCGGCGGGCGGAGTTGCGCCAGTTGCAGGAGCTGCCGTCCCAGTCGCAGGAGCTCCAGGGCGAGGCGCGCCGAATGAAGCAGCTCGGCCGGGGTTCCCGCCCAGACGTCCGCCTGACAGGCTGAGCCAGCCATCGACCTTGTCCTTAAAGAAGTCCGTGCGCACGATCCGGTTGGAGGTCATGCCGCCCTGCGAGTGCCCGACCAGCCAGAAAGCCTTGATGTTCTCCCGGCCGAGCTGTTCAATGACGAAGTTGACGATGTTCTGCAGATACTCGTCGTCGACCGCAGACCACACCTTCGTCGGAGAGTTCGGAGTGGCGATGACCAGGCGGTACTTGTCTTTGTAGTCCATGATCGGGAAATAATTTCGCTGCCAGTTCCCATATGAGCCTGCGCCATGAAGACTCAGGATGAAGGTGACCTTCTCGCCCTTCTTCAGATCGCACGGGTAATCGAGGAAGTACGGACGGCGGGTCTTCATCTCAACGACGTTTCCCTGGTTGATCACCCGCTCTCCCGGGCAGTCCTTGTCCGGGCAGTGAAGGTAAGGAGTCGCGTCGCAGGTTGTGCCCGCGAACCGGACGAATTGTTCCTGGGCGTTGCTTGTTCCCGCGACCGCCGCAACGACGGCGACCACTGCCAGCAGTCTGATCAGATTGAGTGACGCTCTCATGTATAGATTCCTCCTGTGTGGATTGATTCGCCGTTTTGGCTGGAGTCCGACATCAAGGTGCAACAACCCTGGCTTTGCCGGCGTCCGCCCGGAAACTACTCGCCGCCAGGTGCGGGCAACGCCACGCCTCCTGTTCCCCCGCGCTTTTCCATGATTTGTCTGACGTCGCCGGTGGGGTCGTTCTCCACTCGGCAGGGCGTGTCAAAGATCATCACCGCGCGCTTCTGTGACGCGTAGGCAGGCCAATCAGGCAGCCCCTTATGATTCGGATTGCCTGATCGAGCCATCGCGGCCCACGCTCCTGCGCTGTCCGCCTCGAGCTTGCGCATCGGGGCGGTTATCGGGCCGACCATGCTCTCGCTCACATCAATGTGGTTAAAGATGAAAGGAATTTCCAACGTGTGCGGCGCGCGCAAGCCCATCACGGGCGTCTCCCACGCCCACACGTACAGGTAGGTCGGCGCCTTGCCTAACGCCGCCCGGCGTTCCGCCAGTCGGATCGAGCTCATTGCCCCGGCATCACCGGAGATGTTAGTCGCAAGCTCATAAGGTGTCGCTTTGGGATACCGCTTGCGATAGCTCGCAATGATCCGCTCGGCATCATCGCCCAGCAGACCTTTGACATTTTCCAGGAGGCCCGCTTCATAGAGCTTGCCGTAGTTGGGCGAGTCAATTTCATAGACTGTTCGTTCAGTCCGCGTGTAACCGACGATCACCGGCACATCCGCTGAGACGGGGGTCGCAACCGGCTCGAATGGATTACTCGGCAGCACCTTGCCATCAACCACCGTCCCGAACCGGGCTTTGTTCCCAGCGTCCATCAGCGTATCGAGCGGCACCTTTTGCAGTTCGCGTCCCTGGCCCGGCTTGAGCCCCAGTTCCTTCAGAAGCGTTTCCGCGGTCTTGTTTGCTCTTTCGCGCGGCGCGCCGCTCAAGCTCGCGCCGCTCTGAATGATCGCCCGCTGGAAGAGCCCTTTCGCTGAGGGCATTGCCAATAACGTTGAGACCTTCGCCCCACCCCCGGACTGGCCGAAGATCAAAACCCGGTTGGGATCGCCGCCGAAGGCGCTGATGTTGTCATGCACCCATTGGAGTGCGGCCACGAGATCTTGCTGCCCGATGTTGGCAGAGTTGGCGAAATCTGGTCCGCCGACGTCGCCCAGGTACAGATAGCCGAGCACGTTGAGCCTGTGATTGACCGTCACGACGACGGCATCCTGATACTGCGCCAGTCCGGCTCCGTCGTAGCCAATCGAACCGCCCGTCCCCTGATCAAAGCCGCCGCCGTGGAACCAGACCATCACCGGCCGCTTGCGTCGATCGTTGACGCCTTGCGTCCAGACATTGAGATGGAGACAGTCCTCGCTGAAATCGCCTCTGTTTGTTGGTCCCAGAATGCTGAAGAACTGGCGCTGTTTTTCGCCGCGTGGACGGTTTGATTGCGGGGCGTAGTGCCCGAACTCAAACGCGTCGCGCACACCGGTCCAGGGTTCAGGTCGCCTGGGGGGCATGAAGCGATTCGGGCCGCCAGTAGGGGCGCCATAGGGAATGCCTTTGAAGATGTGGAGGCTGCCCTCCTTGCGTCCGCGTACCTTGCCAGTCGTTATGCTTACAACCGGGGTTGTACCATTTGCCACATCGGCGAAACTCGTCAGTGCGCCTGGCACGATTAGACTTGCCGTAGCGACACCTGCCGCCTGTGCCATATTGGTCAGGAACGCGCGACGATCCATACCGGGACTCGTTGCCTTCAAGGTCATCGTTAAGTCCTCCTTCGGTGAACAGCTCCGCTCTCTGAATCGCAAACTACTCTATGACCCGGTTGCTAAATACAGATTAAAGCTCTTGAAGGAACCAGGAGACTTGGCAGTGTTGAACTCGGCCGGGTCTCATGAATCGGGACCTGCGTTCTAAAGGAACATCGGGAGGAGATACCCGCGCACTTTGAAAAAGTTTTAAAACGCGCGGGCAGTACCTCCTGAGGTGCCTGCCCGCGACGAGAACTCAGACGTCGCCACGCCTATTGGGGAGAACTGATCCCCAAGCGTGCCGTTGGGCCTGAACTAGAAGCCAAGCCGCGCGGCAAACTGGAAGGCGCGTGGCCCGCCGGATCCGAATGTTTGACCAACCCGCTGGTTCGCCAGCCCGAACGTAGAAGGTTGCGCGAGGTTAAAGCTAAAGTTCGCCACGTTGCTCACGTTAAAGACATTGAAGACTTCTCCGATGAGGCGAAGATTAACCCGTTCGTGGAGCGTGATCGTCTTCTGAACGCGAATGTCTTGCGAAGAGAAGACGTCTCCCAGCTGAAAGTTTGCGGGGAGCGTAATTGTCGGGAAGTTGGTTCCCGCCGGTGTCTTCGTTCCGGCAACGCTGCTGTTGTACCTGGTCACCAGATCCCTCAGTTCGCTATTACTCAGAAATGCGCTGTACCGGCCACCTAGTAGTGTCAACAGCGGAGTGTACGCAGTGCTCGGGCTGTTCGTGCCTGTGTTGTCAAACCCGCTGATCGTGGGTGCCACTGGTGGGTGGCTGAGAAACTGCGAAACCAGAGAGACCTGAAACTTCCAGGGCAGGTCAACGATTCCTGAGACATTCAGGTTATGCCGCGGCAGATCCGGGCCGTAGGTTGCAAAGAAGTTCTTCAGATTCTGCGTAACATCCAATACGCTCTTGCTGTCCTGAAAAGCATAGGACGTGGTGAGCTGGAAGCGGTGAGAAAATCGCTTATCCACCTTGAGCAGCAGCGCTTGATACCTGGAGGTTGCGCCTGGCCACCAGAAGTTGATTGGGCCGGAGGAGCATGCGGCTGCCGGGTTGTTCGCCTGTGTCCCCGTGCACGCTGGGATTGCGGCTCCGCCGATCGCATTAAAGTGATTGAAGTCAACGCTCGCGCCAAAGAAACCGCCAGGTGTCCCATGGATCATATGCCTGAAGACGTAGTCGGCTCGCAGCAAGACATTCCAGGGCAACTCACGCTGCACGCCAATATTGAAGTGCTGAGCCTGAGTCGTCGGGAAGTCGTGTGGGTAAATCGCCCCAAGGGCATTGGCCTGTTTCGAGAGCAGGATCTGAGGGTCCGTTCCCGTACCGGGGAATTTGGCGTCCTGCTGTGCCCTGAGCGCCGGAAGTTGCGCGAGGAATGTGCCATACCTGTAAGCGAAGGGGAAGCCCTGGAGGAATGCTGCGCTGAAGGGCAGTCCCGATCCATCGAGTCTGGTAACGGCATCGTTGCCGATGAATTGCCGGCCGGAAGCGCCGATCACCGCGCGCTCTCCCAGGCGCCACCAGGCGAGTTGTGTATCGTAAAAGATACCGGCCCCGCCGCGGATAACCGTCTTGCCGCTCTTGCCAAGGCTCCAGGCAAAACCCAGGGCTGGTTCAAAGTTCTTCCATTCCTTTTTCGTGGGACTCAAGTCGGCGCCGTACAGCGGGGCAAGTAATGCCGGCTTCGGGAGGTCGTAGTTCAAAACATTCGATTCGTGTTCCCAACCCATCCCGTAGTTAAGAGTGAGCTGCGGTCTGACCTTCCAGGAATCCTGGGCATAGAGATGAAAGCGTTCGTTGTTCTTGGCTTTCTCGATATGGAACGATGGCTGCGCGCGATCTCCAATACCCAGCAGGAAAGCCGCCACCGGGAGTTTCTTGAGGTCGTCGGCTGTGTTGATCTTGAGTGGAAGGCCCAGGGCCGGGAACAACGCCGCCGGCACACCGGCGCCGAGAAGCAATTCGGGCGAAAGAAGGTAGGCCCGCGCAGGATCGAAGAATCCCCAGTAGCCTGTGCCCGAAAAGTGTTCCCATTCACCGCCAAACTTGACGCGGTGATTGCCAAGCTGCCAGCTCACGTTGTCCGAAACCGGGAAGCGACGCAGATCGCGACCCTGGGGCGAGTTGAAATTATTCCCAACAGCAAAATTAACCGAAGGAAGATAGAAAATCTCAGGTCCGCCGGAGCCGATGCAGTTGCCATTGACGTCGCCAACGCAAGGAGCAGGAATGTTCCGGTTTTGCCAGTAGCCGAACGAGAACCTGAAGTCGTTTACCACATTCGGGCGTAAGACGCTGGTGACACCCAACAGATACTGGTCGACCCAATTCTTGTTTGAAACGAAGTTCGACGGGGGCACCGGGATCCCGAACGGACCGGCGTTGGTATTGCCGTCGTGTGAATAACGAATGAAACCCGAGTGCTTCTCGTTCAATCGGTCGTCAATCCTGAAGCCAAATGTTTTGCCTCTGTAGGGCGCCGGAGCGAGGGTGCCAAAACCGGCAACAGACGGAAGGTCTGGCTGCACCACGTAGACTCCGAACTGGTTGGTGTATTCAAAATTGCCAAAGAAGAAAACTTTGTCCTTCTTGATCGGGCCGCCAATCGAGAATCCACTCTGCCTTCTTGCGAAGAAGGGATCCTCTGTAATCGTATTCCGCTTCAGGCTCGGATAAGCCCCCGTGTTGTGATCGCGGAAGTAGAAATACCCGGTGCCGTGGTAATCATTGGTCCCGCCGCGCGTCACGATATTGATAGCTCCAAACGCAGTAATACCCGTCGAAAGATCGAAGTTCGTGCTTGAGAGCTGGAACTCCTGAACCACTTCCTGAGAAAAGTTCTGGCCTGTGCCGCCTTCCACCGGATTGCGGATATTTCCGCCGTCCACGGTGATGGCGGTGTGAGATGCGGGGCCACCCAAAACGGAGACGTTAAACTGCGCGTTGAATTGGGCGGGATTCCCGGGAGCTACCGTTACGCCCGGTTCCAATTGGGCCAGGTTTAAGAAGCTGCGTCCGTTCAGCGGGAGGTTCTCGATCTGTTGCCGGGTTACTACGCCTTGAACCGTGTGTGACTCGAGGTTGATGGTCGTACCTTCCGCTTGTACATCGACGATTTCCTTTGCGGTCCCAACCTGCATCGCGATGTTGACGCTGTTTGTCGCGCCCGTGACAACCTCGACGGAGCGAACGTTGGTAGCAAACCCCAACATCTCGACGCGAACCTCATATGTGCCTGGTACCAGCGACGGGGCGGAGAATGTTCCAGTCTCTGCTGTTTGGATAACACGAGACGCGCCCGTGTTTTTGTTTGTCACTGTTACCGTAGCGTTCTGAATGACGGCACCAGAGGGGTCAACGACGGTGCCTGTGATCGTGCCGGTTGGGACCTGCGCGCCGACCGGCGCCGCAAGCAAGACAACAGTAAGCAAAAGCAGATGACTGATGATCCGTTTCATGGGTACCTCCACATTTGTGATTCTTCGAACAGGAAATAACACAGGCTGCGCAATAGAGCAACGCTTGGATGCATGCGGGATACATGAGAACGTCGCCGCCATCGAGCGCAAAACACACCCTTGACCAAGCTGACCGAACGGTCGGTCGGGTCGCATATTATCCCGGGTGTTACGCGTTGTCAATAGGGAGGCTCGGACTGGGGAGGTGTGTTGTAAAGAGCATTGCGGGCGGTGGTAGAATCCGTAGTCTTCACGATGCTGGACACCATATGGAGGATCTCTTGCGTACACTTAGAACTCTTGGGTTGATCGTTACCGCCATAAGCTTGACGATATTCTCGCTGGGCCAGCGAGGCGAATCCCGAAGCCTTCAAGCGGAGTTTGAAGCTCGGGCGGATCTCGGCCTCACCAATGAAGGGGCGCCCTGGGATACCGTGGCAACCTTTTCCATCCTTGGCTTCGATCCAGGCACCGGCGAGGTCGGCGGGGCGGTTCAATCGCGCGTATTCTCTGTCGGCAACGGCGTGCTATGGGCTCAAGCAGGCGTGGGAGCGGTAGCGACTCAGGCCATTGTGGACGTGAGCTATGGCCCTCAGGCACTGGCGCTACTCAGCAAGGGTGTTGCTCCCAAAGATATCACTAAACAGATATGGGAGGCCGATCCCGATCCGCGGCCACAGGACTGGAGCAAGCAAGGCCGCCAATTCGCGGTAATCAACTCAGCGGGAGATGTCGCCGCATTTACAGGCCCGAAAGCCACGGCATGGGCAGGCCATAAGCTCGGGAAGTACTGCACTGCTCAGGGCAACATTCTGGCGAGTCAGGCGGTCGTCGACAAGATGATAGAGGCTTTCGAGAACACACAGGGACATCTATCGCTTCGGCTGTTAGCGGCCCTGGAGGGAGGGCAGATGGCCGGGGGCGATAAACGTGGGATGCAGTCGGCCGCGATGCTCATCGTCAAGAAGAATGGCGGCGTATGGCTCCACAACGATGTAGTTCTGAGATTACAGGTTGATGATAACCCGGAGCCAATCAAGGAACTGCGGCGACTGGTCGAAAAGGCAGCCCAGCAACGAAATCGCTAGAGGAAGTTTGGAGATGGGCCTGATGTGGAGTCTATCCACAATCTGAACCAAACATTCTGACAACTCACTTCTTCTTTTCTGCGTTCCACAGAGCGCGAGCCAGCGGGCGGCCACAAAAGGGGCAGAAGTTCAGCGCGAGATAGTTCACTCGCGACGAATTTGGATCAACAGACCTCAAGAAGTATTCGCTGTCGATGTCATTGTAGGTGCGGCCGTCGTGGATCATGTACCGTTCGGTGTGGATGATCATCTCTCGATCCATCGCATTGGACATCTCATCGCAACAGACAACCATAATCTCCAGCCCTCAAACAAACTCGAGTCTGTCGCAACTACGAGCGACTCTCAATCTCTACATCCGGCGCTAATCCAACCTGGGCCACAGCCTACCTGTGTCGATTGAATTACGCCAGCCCAGCCATTACTCAGAAAGTAAACCTCACTTGTAGCTGGAACATTCGCGGCGGGTCGATGTTTGCGAACGCCGGAATCGCGTTCGTGGTCGCGCCTGCAGCCACCAGCTGGCCGAACGTCGGATTGATAGTGGTCGTGTCACCGTAAGTCGTCTGGCCGCGGCCAAGGAAGTTTCCGTGATTGAAAAGATTGAAGCCCTCCAACCTGAGCAGAATGCTCGTCCGTTCTGAGGTCTTGATGCGACTCTCGATGAACATAGCTACTTCGGAGGTCGGGGTGCCGCGAAATGCCGACTTGCTGATCACCTTGCCGTCGATGACCGGCCGGTCGTTGTTCGCCCCGTCACCATTGTTGTCAACGCCAGTCGTGGCATTGAACGAGCGCGATGATGCGAGCATCGTCAAAGTACCGGCGGTGATGTCATAAGGGAACCGGTAGCTGAATGTCATGACCGCTCGATGACGCTGATCGACCACGCTCGGTCCACGTTCTTCCTCGCCGAGCCGCGCAATGGTGCTCTGGTTCGGGTTGATGCCGTTGCCATCCGGCTCGAAGGAGTTGGTCGCCTTGGAGAGGGTGTAGCTGAGCGAGGCGAAGATGCGCGAAATACCGCGGTAGCTCAACTGCGTTTGCAATCCATCGTAATCGCCTACACCGAGGTTCATAATCGTGTTGACCTGACGTATACCGCCCGCCACCGGCAGGATTGGACGAGTGGCATTTGCCGCGGCCACGGTTCTAACCTGTCCCGGCGCCGTGCGATCGAACACCGAGGGAGCGTTCAGATCAACGGTGCGATCGAGCCTGGTCCAGTGTTGATGGACGTAGTCTGCTCCGGCGACCAACCCCTTTACCAACTCGTGCTCCAAGCCTATGGTCATTACCTGGCTGCGGGGATTCACGAACTGATCAGGGTAGTTCGGCAGCTTGTTGAAATCCAGTCCGTACTTTGCAAACTGCGTCTGGTAGAAAGACTGCTTGCCCGCGATGATGGTGATGTCGCGCGCAGGCAACTGAGAGGCCGGCAGCGTCTTCGGATCAAACGACAGCGGGAGGCAAGGCCCTGTCAGGCACGTCGGGAAGCCGAGTTGCCCTGGGACGGCTGTGTAGGTTGTCAATCCGTCCAGCCCGTTCACCAGGTAGCCGGCGACCTGATTGGATCGAATCTGCGTGTAATACATGGCGTAACCGCCGCGAATCGACAGGCGCGATAAGCCGCGCGGATGCCAGCCGAAGCCGACACGAGGCGCGAAGTTCTTCGTCGCGTCGGTCAGGGTCTGACGGTCGTAGCGAAGCCCGGCGTCGATCGTGAAGTCGGGACGCACGTGGATGCTGTCCTGTACGAACCCGGTGATGAGCCACTGCGGCAACTCGTAGCTGCTGATCCCGAAATTGATCGGCTGCGTGTAATTCTGCACGTCGGCCAGGGTTAATTGACCGAAGGGCGCCGTCGTCGTGCTCTTGAACGTGAACGTGCCGAGAATCGCCGTGCCGGGCTCACTGCCTGTGCCGCCTGACGTGTGATGGGTCACATTTCCACCGAGGCGGAGGTAGTGCTTGCCAAGCGACCACGACAGGGTGTCCGAGAACTGAAGCTGATGACTAAAGATGTTGGAGGCCCGCGACTGTCCAATGGTGAATGGCACAGTCCCGGTGCGCGTGTAGGTTGTTGAGAGGACCTGAGCTTCCCAGAGCGTGACAGGATCGCCATGCAGGTAGGCAAATCGTGCCTCGTTGAGAAGGTGCGCGTTGAAGACCGTCGTGTGATTGACCTGAGTCGTCCATGACCGCCGCGTGTACCGGCGCGCCACGCTGGGTGCGTTCGTGCCGCCCACTGCGTCCTGCGGGTTGTCGTCGTCAAACCGATCGACGTTCAATCGAAACATCAACGTCTGGTTCGGCGTCAGCTTGTGGTCCAACCGTCCGTTGACCAGAGTCTGACGGTAGTGACCCGTGACGTCGAGGTGGCCATCGGCCGGCAATACGAAGGCAGGCAGCGTGGGCGACAGGAACGTCGTCCGATCCTGCCGTGTGTAGTCGGCGGTGGCGAAGAAGAAGGTTTTGTCCTTTATGATCGGCCCGCCGAGCGAGCTCGAGACCTGCTTGAGCGCATCCGGAATATCCACAGGGTTGATAGCATTGAGCGTGCTGGGCGTGACGCAACTCGGCACGGACGGTGGACAGAAGTTTCTCGTCGAGAACTTCTCCGCCTGCCAGTCTCCGGGACGGACCATGAGTATTCCTTCGCCGTGCAGGACGTTCGTGCCGGACTTGGTGACGATGTTCAACGCTGGGCCGGCGGTCCACCCGAATTCGGCGGAGAACGCATTCGTGAGCACCGCGAACTCCTGGACCGCGCCGAGCGGCACCGTCGCGATCGCCGTCTGGCGGCCCCACCCTTCATCGTTGTTCGCGCCGTCGAGTGTGAATGTTGTCGTACGGCGTGAACCCGCGCCGGTGATGAAGTACGTCGCGTTGACAAAGAGATCCCCTGTCCCCTTCCCCTGCCGAAACGCCGAATTGAGGAGCGGCAGCGTTGTCACCTTTCGGCCCAGGATCGGCGTCTCGTCGATCTGTTTGCTGCCGAGCGGAAGACCGATCTGAGGGTTCGCGCGCACGCCTTCGGTCGTGCCGTAGACAGTGACTTCGCTCTTGCCGCCGCTCGCGACGAGTTTGACTTTCACAGTCGCGGTTTCACCTGCACGAAGAGTCAGACTTGTAACGTCTTCGGCGATGAAACCGGTCATCGTAACGGTGACTTTGTACTCGCCCGTCAGTGACAGCGCTGCGATGGTCGCTGAGCCTTCTTCTCCGGAAACGACCACGCGCTCGGCGCCGGTCGCCGTATTAGTAACGGAAATCCTGGCGTTCTTCACTACCCCGCCGTTTTGATCGACTACCGAAACGATCATCGTCGCCGTGTTGGGCGACTGCGCAGCTACTGGTGCGGCGATGAACGCTAAGATCGCAATCAGGGTCAAGCACCATCGATTCCTGGTTATCAATTTTTAATCACCTCGTCGTTTTTAAGTAGTGATCGGTTTGTATTACGAGAGATCTTCTTACATATTAGACACAAGTCCCGGAGATTTCTTCCGTAAGGGGAATAATCTTATTTGGAAGAATTTAACTGACTTAACGCTTTAGCCTCGCTCGGAGCCGGCTCTTAACACCCCTTTACACACGACCGTCCGTTCTTCAACGAGTACACGCGCCGGTACACCAGCATTCCGGGTCTTAATTTGGTCAATTTCCCGCGCTCGCCTCGACCCTGGAAGATGTAATATAATCCCCGCGCTCCCCGCATACGCGGCACAACGGTTCAGACGGTCAATTTTTCGCCGTGCGAATGGAATGAAATACTGTCCCAAATGCCAACAGCGATACTCTCGCGAGCAGCGTTTTTGTCGGACTGATGGCAGCCAACTTTCGCTGGAGGACCCTTACCATCTGGTGGGGCGCACTCTCGACAAGTATCAGATTGATGCGCTGGTTGGCATTGGAGGAATGGGAGCTGTTTACAGCGCGCGACAAACCGGGGTTGGCCGTCGTGTTGCCTTCAAGATCCTCCAGCCCAACATCGTGCTGAGCAATCGTGAAGTGGTCACGCTCTTCGAGCGTGAAGCCCGAATGGCGGGCCAGCTTAATCATGAGAACATTGCCACTATTTACGACGCGGGGCATACCGCAGATAACATCTGGTACATTGCGATGGAATGGCTGGAAGGCAATACTCTCGCTGAAGAGCTCAGTACCTCCAGCCCGCTGAGTATTGCTCGTGCCGCTTATATCCTCCGACAGATCGCGGCGGCGCTCGACACCGCTCACAGTGCATACATAGTCCATCGTGACCTTAAGCCATCGAATATCATGCTCGTCAATCGGCCGGAGAGGCGGGACCTGGTGAAAGTGCTCGACTTCGGCATCGGGAAGGTGATTACCGATACAGGGGGCTCCCCGGCCTCAAAGCCGTACGGGACACCCCATTACGCGAGTCCGGAGCAGTTCCATACAGGTGTAAACGTTGACCGGCGCGCCGACATTTACTCACTCGGGGTAATGCTCTATCAAATGCTGGCGGGCGAACTGCCATTCCATGCATCTTCAATTGAAGAAGTGATCCGTTTGCATCTATACGCCTCACCCACACCTGTTCGAGAACACCGGCCTGAGATTCCGACCTCTATAGAGCTCATAATTGCCCGGATGCTCGCGAAAGATCCAAACCAGCGTCCACAACGGGCGGGTGAAGTCGCAGAGTTTGTTGAACAGGCCCTCGAGATCGCTGATAAACCGTCAAACGGGCAGGACAGTAATCAGGAACGCGATACCCATCCGACTC
>DASYSA010000233.1:0-11945 GCA_036003885.1 Blastocatellia bacterium
GCTCTCACAGGCCCGACAACCGAGACAGAGATCTATGTGCGATATGAAAGTGTCGGCAACCGCCAGCCTTCCCTCAGCCACTCCGCGCATTAGATAGATTCGCCCGCGCGGAGAGTCGTTCTCATTTCCCAGTACGCGATAAGTCGGGCACGACGGCAGACAGAGCCCGCAGTGAACGCAGGTCAAGAGACTCTCCGAGTTCTCCTCGAGCAGAGAGGGAAGCCTCGATTGCGTTCGATCTCTTTCCGTTACCTTCGACATGTTTGATTGCCGTCCGCTCAAAAGTTCTATTGGGTAAAGTCCCTTTTGGTGTACTCAAATGCCACAAACGAAACGGCCGGGATTCAATATGGCCCTGGGATCGAACCGTTCCTTAACCGCTCTCATCAGCTCCGCCGTAGCTCCGATCTCGCCCCAGGCGTCGATCTGCCTCCTCAGTGCGAGACCTGCTCGCTCGATCACAAGGCTTCCTCCAACGTCTGCGATTCTTGAGCGAAGCTGTCTGATCACATCCATCGCCACAACATCCTCAGCGTCAAAGGCAAGCCTGACTACTCCGGTCCCAAGATCTGCCGAGACAGCACACTCAGGTAGAATCGTCGAGGCCTCCTGAACAACAGCCGCAGTCACCGATATTGGAACGCTCAGCCGAAGCGCGTTCCGTCCGAGCCGATCTACATCCGCGACAGCTGCCCACATCGAATCCCCATCCGCACTCAGAATTGCTGCTTCGCTTCCCTGCGTGAGTTTGAGCATCAAGCTCATCTGATGTTTTACGGCGGCGGCGTTGTCGGCGAAGCGGACTCGCAGCGCCCACTCATCGGGGGACCCCGTGGCCGAATCAGAAAACGCGCCTCTGGTCAAGAACAGCGAGGCGGGGATCACCTCCGAAGCCAGAATGCATTCAGCGGCGTGGACCAGAGAATTCAGATCGCTCAAAACGACAGCGGTCTGGAAACTCTCTGGGAGCGGCCGCAACTTAAATGTCAGCTCGGTCAAAACAGCAAGTGTGCCATAGCTACCAACGTAGAGC
The DNA here is from genome assembly GCA_036003885.1 of Blastocatellia bacterium. Lineage (GTDB taxonomy): Bacteria > Acidobacteriota > Blastocatellia > UBA7656 > UBA7656 > DASYSA01. The sequence continues at coordinate 1,034 of DASYSA010000233.1, forward strand.
TTATTCATATCGTAGCCGGCAACGTTCTTGGCGACCTTGCCGCCCGACTTGCTCTCACTTCCGTCTGCGTGCGCAAGTCTCAAACCGATGACGTAGTCTCGCGGCGAGCCGAAGCCCAATCTCAAGGGTCCGCTCGAAGCGCACGCGGCAATGGCGCCAAGGCTCGCTTTGTCGGATCCCGGAGGATCGAGCGGAAGCCACTGGCACTCGCCCTTCACAACTTCATTCAGCGCACTGATCGCGACTCCGGGTTCCGCGGTTACCGTTAGATCGGGCGGGCTATACTCAACGATGCGATTCATTCTTTCCAGACTCAGGACCACCTCCGCTCGCCTGAGCGGATTGCCGCTTTCAAGCCAGGTCATCAGGCCGGCGGGCACCACAGCCGCGCCGGCTTCCGCGCAGACCCGCAAGCATTCGGCGACCTCGGCAGGCGACCCGGGCTTCGCGAGCACGACCGGCGCCAGTCCGTCGATGCTGAGTTCGGGCTCGGCGGTAGTGTGTTCGGGACCGATCACCGATATCAGCATTCCGATGACGTCTCTATCCGATTCACCCATCTGCAATCCTGAATGTCCAAGGTCACTATGAGTTATCAAGTCTTCGCTCAACCATAACATTAGCCGGCTAACAGCTCAGAGACGATGCGGTCGGCCTTCTTCGCCCTCGTCTTTCAGGAGATATATCATCGGTGGCTGCTTATCCCCCGACGGCACCTCTTCGCGATCGACGTCACCAAAGAAGCCTGCGAACTGGTCTCGGAACTCCGCCAGGTCGAGCGACATAAAGACGTCGGGCAGTCTGTCGAGTTTCTCCATCACGTTCTTATGCATTCCACGGGCGCCGCGCATATTACCGCGTCTGTAATGATGCAGCCCGACCGCGGCTTGAATGAGAGTCTGATAGAAGAGTTTCGTCTCGCCTGATGAGCGGAGCCATACGTCTTCCCAGATTTCATGCGCGTCGAAGTAGCCGCCCTCATTGAAGTGTCGAATCCCCTCGAGGTCCTCGCGAGGATAGATGTTAGAGTACGCCTCATCCGCTTGACCAGGGTCTCCACTTTCAAGGTCGGTGGTTTGGTTGGCCTCTTCTGATTCTGTGTCGGAGAACTCGACTGAAAAGACAAAAGGACCTGCCTGAATTTTGTCCCCATTCTTCATCTCGACCCACGAGACCTGTTTGCCGTTGACGAAGGTCCCATTCCCGCTGTGCTCATCCACAAGGAAGTATTTGCCCCCGTTCAACTCGACGTAGAAGTGCACTCGTGAAACAGTCAAGTGCTTGAGCAGACAGTCGCAATCGAGTTGTCTGCCGAAGGTAAACTTGCTTTTGTTTATTGCAACCGCTTCACCGGTGCGCGGCCCCGTTTCAAATCGAAGAGAAGTCATAAAGCTTAAATAGGGCGATGTCAGGTGTGCGTGATTCGTGATCCGTGATGCGCAATTCCAGATGAGAATCCTCACAACGCGCGTCCCTGTGGAAAGGCCTCGTAATCCTGAGCATTTCACGCATCACGAATCACGCATCACTCTTTCACGCATCACGCCAGCGCGACTCCCTCCTCATTCGTCATCCCATGCGGTCTGAGAAGCTTGTGACGAAAGTCTTGAATTCCGAAGCCACAGAAGCGGCAGGTCTTAGTCGACGGGATCACCTTGCCCGGATTGCAGAGGCCCTCGGGATTGAAGACATCCTTTACAGCCAGCATGCGATTCAGATCATTCTCTGAGAAGATCAACTTCATCGACTCGACTTTGTCCAGGCCCACTCCATGTTCGCCCGTGATCGATCCGCCGACGCCGACACATAATTGCATTATCTCCTTCGAGGCAGCCTCGACGCGCCGCACCTGGTCCGGATCTCGCCCATCGAAGCTGATGTTCGGATGAAGGTTGCCATCGCCTGCGTGGAACACATTCGCGATATTCAGGTTGTGTCTGGCAGCGATTCGATATATTTCGTCCAGGACTTCGGGCAATCGAGACCGCGGGATCACCGTGTCCTGGACCATCAAGTCAGCCTTGATTCGCCCCATCGCGCCGAAGGCCCGTTTGCGCGCAGCCCAGAGGCGATGTCTCTCGGCATCGTCCTTCGCGACCTTCACAGCACGCGCGTTGTTGGCCTTGCAGATGCCGACTATCTGCTCAACCAAATCGTCCATTCCAGCGGCCAGTCCGTCTACCTCAATGATCAGCAGAGCGGCCACATCCGTCGGAAAGCCGCCCGCAAAGATCGAGTCTTCAATAGCCCTGATAGTCGCGTTATCAATCATCTCCAGCGCCGCCGGTAAGATCCCGCTCGCGATGATCTTACTGACGGTCCGGCTGGCGTCGTTTACGGTCATGAATTCGCCGAGCAACGTCTTAACCGACTGCGGCAATCGCGTAAGCTTGAGGGTAGCTTTCGTAGCAATCCCAAATGTTCCTTCGGAACCAATGAAGACGCCCAGCAGATCGTAGCCCGGAAGATCGATTCCTCCGCCGCCGAGCGTGACTAACTCTCCCGATGGCAGCACGACTTCAACCGAGAGGATATGATTGACTGTCATCCCGTACTTCAGGCAGTGCGGCCCTCCCGAGTTCTCAGCTACGTTGCCGCCGATCGTGCAGGCCATCTGACTGGAAGGATCAGGAGCGTAATGAAATCCGTGCGGCGCGGTCGCCTGAGACACGAGCACATTGATCACTCCAGTCTCGACAACCGCAAGCCGGTTTTCGTAGTCGATGCTGAGTATCCGGTTCAGCCGAGCGAGCTCGATGATTACAGAGCCTGCAACGGAGAGTGCACCTCCCGAGATTCCAGTTCCCGCACCGCGAGGCGTAAAAGGGATCTTCGCAGCGGCGAGGATCTTGACTACGGCGGCAACTTCTTCGGCGTTGCCGGGAATGATGACTGCGGAGGGTGAAGACTTGTGGATCGTCAGCGCATCCGTTTCGTAGACAAGTAGCTCATCCCGTTCGGTAAGAACATAGCGGTCGCCTAGAACCGCTTTGAGGTTCGCGACGAGTTGCATGGGCAGCGGAGCCGCTTGTTCTACTGGGATGGATACGCCCATATACCAAGGCAGATTCAGGGGTGGTTGTCGGCTACAGCCTCCTTGTAAACCATTGCTGGTGTTTTTCGAAACAGGCACGGCCAGCGGACCACCCAGGAATCTGCACTTCAATATTTCGGCACTGTCGGATCTACATCATCCGACCACCGCAGGATTCCGCCGACGAGGTTCTTCACCTTGCGATAACCGGCCTGTTTCAGGAAGTCCACCGCCATGCCGCTGCGAACTCCGCTCTTGCAGTGAACAACTATGTCATCGGCGCTGGACAACTCATGCAGTCGCTCGGGCAGAGTTGCGCGAGGCATCAAGGTGGATCCGGGTATGCGGCAGATCGCGTACTCTTCAGGCTCTCGCACGTCCACAAGCACGAACTGGTCCCCGCGATCCATCTTCGCCTTGAGTTCGAGGGGGGTGATCTCGAAGTCCGCTCCGACACTAACCTCTGGCTGATGAGTCACACCGCAGAACTGTTCGTAGTCGATCAGCTCGTGAATCGTGGCATTGGGTCCACAGACGGGGCAGTCCGGATTCTTCCGGAGCTTCAACTCGCGGAAGGACATTTTGAGCGCATCAAACAACACCAATCGTCCGATGAGCGACTGGCCCTTCCCCAGAATGAGCTTGACCGTTTCGATCGCCTGAATGACTCCGATAATGCCCGGCAACACACCAAGCACGCCTCCCTCCGCGCAGCTTGGCACCAGGCCGGGCGGTGGCGGTTCCGGGTAGAGGCAGCGATAGCACGGGCCCTCTTTGGCGTAGAAGACGGTCGCCTGCCCTTCGAACCTGAAGATCGACCCATAGACGTTCGGCTTATCCAGCAGCACACACGCATCGTTTACCAGATAGCGAGTGGGAAAATTATCCGTGCCATCGACAATGATGTCATAAGGTTCAAAGATCTCGAGCGCGTTTTCGGAGGTAATTGCAGTCTCGTAGCCATCGACCCGCACGTAAGGGTTGATTTCAGCGATGCGCTCTTTGGCAGACTCCAGCTTCGAGCGTCCTACATTCGCAGTCGAGTGGATGATCTGCCGCTGCAGATTGGTGAAATCAACCACGTCGAAGTCGACAACTCCAAGCCGTCCAACGCCCGCCGCCGCAAGATAGAGTGCCAGCGGTGAGCCCAGCCCGCCCGCTCCGATAGTAAGCACTTTAGCCGCCTTCAGCTTCTTCTGCCCTTCCATGCCTACTTCGGGCATTATCAGGTGCCTGCTGTAGCGCAACACTTCGTCGCGATCCAGCTCGACTGCCCGCGCAGCGTCTTCGACCACGCCCACCCCGCCGGCAATGGAGGGCACGATGCTCACGACGTCGTCATTCTTCAGTGGGGTCGCGCCCTTCTCCATGTACCGGATGTCTTCATCGTTGACGTAAATGTTAACGAAATGACGCAGCAAGCCTTCATCGTTATAAAGGTGTTTCTTCAGGTTGGGATGTTTTTCTACAAGTGCTCCGAGCGCATTGTCGACCGTGGAGGCATCGACGGCAACCGCGTCGGTTCCTCCGGTGAAGTTTCTGAGCGCGGTGGGAACCAATATTTTTACTGACATAGCAGACTCCTCGAAAGGTCCTCTCTTTCAATGCTCGCCTGAAAGAATTGATATTAGCGCACAAGGCTGGACTTAGGTAGTCCGGCCCGACCGGCGCCGTTCCGCAACTGAACGCCTCTTCTATTCTCCGACTATGATCTCTTCTTGTTCGAACTGGGTGTAGTCAGGCTTGGTGAACGAGTTCAGCGCCTCGGCCTTCCCATGTTGGATCGAAACGATGATGTATGACTCACCCGGCCAGCACGAGTGGTCCAGGTCGAACCCTGAAGGTCTGGCAGGATGATCGGGATGTGAATGGTAGTAACCTATTATTCCAATGGACCGTTCACGGGCGTAATCGTCCGCGCGCTTCCACTGCTCCGGCGTGATCAGGTAGCGATTCTCGCGGGACTCGCGACGCCCGTCCGCCAACTTTGGTTTGTCTGCATCTTGCCACTCGTTCTGCGCGCGATAGAGTTCGCGAAGTTCGTTCGCGTTCCCATCACTCGTGCCAAGCAGGAAGCCGCAGCATTCGTGGGGATAGGTCTCCTCCCCGTGACGTTTTATTCCTTCAAGCTGCTCCCTGCTTACTTTGATCGCCATATTCGTGGACCTCGTCAGCTCGGCAGAAGACTCAGGCAATGACGGGCTGGACAAGAGACTGCTCCTCATCCATCCCAGAACCGCTCGCTCAGATACTTGTCTCCACCATCGGGGAACACCGTCACAATCACACCCGACTCGATCTCGCGAGCCACCCGCAGCGCACAAGCCAATGCCGCACCCGCGGACACTCCGACCAGCAGGCCTTCGCGTTTGCCGAGTTGGCGCGCATACTCGTGAGCCGATTCGGTGCTTATTTCGTAGCTCTCATCCGCACGCGAGGCGTCGTAGATGCCGGGCACAATCGCAGTCTCCATGTGCTTCAGCCCTTCCAGGCCGTGAAATGGCGAATCGGGCTGAAACGATATGACCTTGATGTTCGGATTGAACTCCTTCAATCTCCGGCTGGTTCCCATGAAGGTCCCGCTGGTCCCCAACCCCGCGATGAAGTGAGTAATTCGTCCCGCGGTCTGCTGCCAGATCTCAACTGCCGTCGTGTTATAGTGCGCCTCCCAGTTCGCCGGATTGTTGTACTGATCGGCATAGAAATAGAGATCAGGACTTTCGGCGTAGAGCCGCCGGGCCTCTCTGATCGCGCCGTCCGATCCTTCGAGAGGACTCGTGAGAACAAGCTCGGCGCCGTAGCTTCTCAAAATTCTCTTACGTTCTTCGCTGGCGTTTTGGGGAAGAGCCAGCCTGACCCTGTAGCCGCGCGCCGCGCCTAACCACGCATACGCGATACCGGTATTGCCCGACGTTGCGTCAAGAATGATCTTGTCCGGGGTCAGTTTTCCCGATCGCTCGCCCTCAAGAATCATGTTGAGGGCAGGTCTGTCTTTTACAGATCCTCCAGGGTTGAACCATTCGGCTTTGGCATAGATCTCAACGCCTCGGAGGTCTGAAGTCAGATGACGAAGCCTGAGCAGCGGGGTGTTGCCGACCAGTTCCCACGCCTCCATCGGACCGGATTCGCGCTTCAGTATCTGCTCATTGATGATGGTACTGGCCTTGGGGTCCATACGAAGACGAAGGATAGCATCGGGTTTGGTTAAACTCAAATTCACCGAATCATTAGGTTCTGTTGTGATAGAGTCCTTGCCGCCAGGGTGACGTTTCCTGAGCTGCCGGGTTTGTGAATCAAACAAAACAGCTCGTCCGCTTGTTGGCTAAGTTGCTAGACAACAGTGAACATTGTTAGAATCGGGGAGTCGTTGAGCACCCCTATGAGTGAAGGCCTCCTAAGAGACAAATTCTCACGCACGATCCGGGATCTTCGCATCTCGGTCACCGATCGCTGTAATTTCCGCTGTTTCTACTGTATCCCCGACGAAGACATAACCTGGAAGCGCAAGCAGGAGCTTCTGACGTACGAAGAGATCATCCTCGTGGCCGAAGTAGCGGTCGGGCTCGGCGTTGAAAAACTTCGCCTCACGGGCGGTGAGCCGCTCGTACGCCGCGACATCGAATATCTTGTCGAAGAACTGGCCAAGATCCCCGGGGTTCGCGACCTCGCACTGACCACTAACGGAGACGGGCTGAAAGATCGAGCGGCAACCCTGAAAGCAGCCGGCCTCACTCGCATAACGATCAGTTGCGACTCCCTCAAACCCGAGACCTTCAAGTTGATCACCCGCCGCGACGCGCTTCAGTCTGTGCTCGACGGCATCGAAGGCGTAATTGCCGCCGGCTTTCCCGCCCCGAAGGTCAACTGCGTAGTGATTCGCGGCTTGAACGAAGATGAAGTGGCCGACTTTGCGGACTTCGCGCGAGACAGCGGCGTCTCGATGCGTTTCATCGAGTACATGCCCCTCGACAATGCTCACCAGTGGGATCGCAGCATGCTGGTGGGCGGCCGCGAAGTCATCGATCGGATCCAGAAGCGTCACAAGCTCGTTCCTGTCCAGCGCGACACGCCCAGCGAGACTGCGCTCCGATATGTGTTTGCCGACGGGGCGCCAGGCGAGATAGGCATCATCGCACCGGTGACTATGCCCTTCTGCGGCGCGTGTTCGCGGCTCCGGTTGACCGCCGATGGCAATCTCCGGACGTGTCTGTTCTCGATGGTGGATCACAACATTCGCGACCGCCTCCGACGAGGCGACACTCGCGAACAGATATCTCAATTCGTAATCGACACCGTCCTCAAGAAGGAAGAGGGCCACCGCATCAACGAAGACGATTTCGTCCAGCCGCCTCGAACGATGGTCTTCATCGGAGGGTAGTCTGTTGCAATGGGCCTCAATCGTTACATTCCGAATTCAAGAGGGTGACTATGAGCACCAAGACTGAAGTGACAATTGACGACCTCTACCACGTCGAGGGCAAGGCCGAAATCGTGAACGGAGAGATAGTGCTGATGAGTCCCACTGGAGATTTGCCGAGCAGCGCCGCGGCCGAGGTATTCGTTAGCTTGAGGGATTATTCACGGCGGACCGCTTCCGGCCGTGCATACACTGACAATGCCGCGTTTGTCGTGAACCTGCCGCACCGAAAATCCTTCAGTCCGGATGCGTGCTTCTACGTCGGCCCTCGGACGCGCGGCAAGTTCCTGGCGGGCGCGCCTGTATTCGCGGTCGAAGTGAGAAGCGACGAGGACTACGGTCCTGTCGCAGAAAAAGCGATGGCCCGAAAGCGTGCCGACTACTTTGCCGCTGGTACTCTTGTTGTCTGGGGCGCGGACGTCCTGAGGGCAGAGGAGGTTCGCAAGTACACTGTAGATGATCCAGACAACCCAGTCGTCTTCCGTCGCGGGGACGAGGCTGATGCCGAGCCGGCAGTGCCCGGCTGGAAGATGCCAGTCGATGACCTGTTCGCGTGATTTGAAGCGCGAGTTCTCCGAGATCCTCGAGGCACCACCTTTCGCGAACAGATGTTCCATTCATAATCGACACGTAATCATGAGGCCCACGCCTCGGTTGCGCCGATGTTACTCTTCCTTAAGAACGCTCTCTTCACTGTTATCGTCCCCGGAACGGTAGCGGTTCTGGTTCCATTCCGAATCCTCTCCAGGCGCTCCTACTCATTTGAGTTGCGTGGTCCTTTGCAGTATCTCGCTCTACTCCTGCTGTTGCTCGGTACGGCGGTGTACCTGCGTTGTGTCTGGGACTTTGCCGTGACGGGCCGGGGTACTCCGGCGCCGATTGATGCGCCGAAGGTCCTCGTCGTGCGAGGGCTCTATCGCTACGTTCGGAATCCGATGTATGTGGGAGTTCTTCTCGTAGTGCTAGGTTGGTCCGCACTCTTCGGGTCGAGCGCGCTGCTGATCTACGCAGGGTCGGTCGGCCTCTTTTTCCACTTGTTTGTAGTTGTTGTCGAGGAACCGATCCTCCGTCGTAAGTTCGGCGAGTCTTACGAGCAATACTGTAGCAGCGTGCGCCGCTGGCTGCCTGGGAGAAGTTACGAGCGCGCCACTTGACCCGCGCCCGGTGTCGCTTGACTACTCAGGAGCCTCGGACAAAAAGCGCGGCCCCTGCCGGCGCCTTGAAACTCACCTGAGAGTCGACTAGATTCTCGCCACGTGATCTCATCGAAAGGGGTGACGATGAAGCTGATCTGTCTGATATCTGTCGCGCTTCTCACAGCGGTTCTTACCATCGCTGGTCCCTTACCGGCCCAAGATCCAATCTCCTCGCCGACACCCGATGACCTGGCGCAGGGCAAGCGACTGTTCGTGGGTCACTGCGCTGTCTGCCACGGGATAGAGGGAACGGGAGGGCGCGGGCCGAGCCTCAATCAGCCCGTGTTGCGCCATGTTGCCAATGACTTCCAGCTCTTTCTAATCATTCGGCAGGGCATCGACGGAAGCGAAATGCCGGGAGCATGGCAGATGTCCGAGCGGGAGTCCCGACAGGTAGCGGGTTACGTGCGGTCTCTCGGGCGTACCCCAGTTGTGAAGCTTCCGGGCGATCCGGCTCGCGGCCAGGCGGTCTACGATTCGAAAGGATGCTCCGGCTGTCACATAGTTCGCGGTCAGGGAGCGAGCCTCGGGCCCGACCTGTCAGACATAGGCGCCCGCCGCAGCCCGGCTTACCTTAGCGAAGCCTTATTGGACCCGGGTGCTTCGGCGCCTGAATCCTTTCTCGTAGTCACTGCCGTTACTCGCGATGGCAACCGAATCACAGGTATCAGAGTCAGCGAAGATTCGTTCACGATTCAACTGCGCGATTCGAGCAACCGATTCCATTCTCTCCGTAAGACTGACCTGCGTGAACTCAAAAAGGAGTTCGGGGTCTCCACGATGCCGAGCTATCGGGACTCGCTGAGCGCATCCGAGATCGAGGCTCTGATCGCCTACCTTGCCGGCTTGCGAGGTGAACGATGAAAACCATGCGATTATTAGCTGGTCTCTCCTGCTTGCTAGTCGCGGGCCTGGCGCCGGCCCAGGTTCCTTACAAGCGCATCGTGGACGCCCATACCGAGCCGGGCAACTGGCTGACCTACTCGGGCAACTATCAAGCTCATCGCTTCTCGCCCCTGAACCAGATCACAACCGAGAACGTCGCGCGGCTGCGGCCGGTGTGGGTTTATCAGATCGACGGCCGGGGACGCTTCGAAACGTCGCCCGTAGTGGTGGACGGAATCATGTACGTGACCGAACCCCCGACGAGAGTAGCGGCGCTCGATGTGCGAACGGGAAGAACGCTCTGGAGCTGGCAGCGGCCGATACGGCCGGCGGTGAAGACCCTGGGCTTCGGTCCAACGAATCGAGGCATCGCGATTCTCGATAACACAGTTTATGTGGGGACACTGGACTGCTACCTGTTTGCACTCGACGCATCTTCGGGAGCAGTGCGCTGGAGCACCCAGGTCGCCGATAATGACACCGGCCACGCGATCACAGCAGCGCCACTCGCCCTTGACGGCAAGATTATCGTCGGCATCAGCGGCGGTGAAGCCGGAATTCGTGGGTTCCTCGACGCCTACGATGCGAAGACAGGCAAGCTCGCGTGGCGTCTCTGGACGATCCCCAGTCCGGGCGAGCCGGGCCATGAGACATGGACGGGCGACAGCTGGAAGACCGGCGGCGGTCCGACGTGGGTTACCGGGTCATACGACCCAGAGCTCAACCTAATCTACTGGGGGACCGGCAATCCAGGACCTGATTGGAACGGAGACGTGCGCCCGGGCGACAACCTCTATACGTGCTCGCTGTTGGCAATCGACGCTGCCACCGGCAAGCTCCGCTGGCATTTTCAGTTCACACCGCACGACGTGCACGATTGGGATGCGACAGAGATTCCCGTGTTGTTAGACGCAAACATTCAAGGCCGCTCGCGCAAACTCGTCGCGATGGCAAATCGCAATGGGTTCTACTACCTGCTGGACCGAGCTACCGGTGAATTTATCCTGGGCGCCGAATATGCAAAGCAGACGTGGGCGAAGGGTCTCGACGCTCGCGGGCGCCCCATAGTCCTGCCCAACACCGAACCGACCGTTGAAGGCAATCTCGTCTGGCCTAGTCTGCAAGGAGCCACGAACTGGTTCAGCCCTTCTTATAGTCCGATCTCCAAGTTGTTCTACGTCGCGGTGCGAGAGATGGGCGCCTACTACCACAAGGGCGAGGCTGAATACAAACCAGGGACCTTCTTCGCGGGAGGGGGCGAACGCGCACTCTCGGGTGACAAAGCCTATGGGGCAATCCGTGCTCTGGAAGCAGGGACGGGAAAGATGAAGTGGGAATTTCGGCTTAAGTCACCCCCGTGGGCCGGAGTCTTATCGACGG
>DASYSA010000234.1:0-15087 GCA_036003885.1 Blastocatellia bacterium
CTCACTTTGCTTCAGCAGACCTGCCCGAAAAGGCCGAGTTCACTCGGGAACAGATGGCGCGCTTTGAATCCGCAGTCGAGTTGGTGCGCTCGCGCGGGCACCTGCCCAGATGGGTCCATCAGGCGAACAGCGCAGCCGCACATGCAATTCCGGCAGCCCGGGGCAACATAGTTCGTCTGGGCGGGGCGATCTACGGTTTGTGGAGGGACACGACCAACCCGACGGTGGAGCCGCTGGCATGGCAGCCGGTTATGTCTTTGCACACGAGAGTTACCTATATGAAGACTGTGGCGGCCGGCACCGCGCTCGGCTATGGAAGCACTCATGTGACATCACGAGAGAGTTGCATCGCAATACTTCCGGTTGGTTATGCCGACGGGCTGAGTCGAATGCTGTCGAACTGCGGCCGAGTGCTGGTTCGGGGTCGGTTTGCTCCAATCATCGGACGTGTCAGCATGGACCTGACTATAGTCGATGTTACGGGGATTCCCGGGGTCGAGATCGATGATGAGGCGGTGATCATAGGACGTCAGGGCGGCTGCGAGATTACAGCTGAGGAGATGGCCGGCCACATTGGGACAATCGCCTACGAAGTGACCTGCGGCATCAGCGATCGGGTTCCGCGAGTCTACATTCGCCAGAAGCTTCCATAGCCCGGGACGGCCCGAGCAGTAGACAAGAAAGCTTGCAGTCCGAGGTCTTTTCAGTCTTCCAGAGGCGCTCCTAACCTATGGATTCACCTTGCCCTCGGACGGTTTTAAGCTATAATAGCCCGCATCAAAGGGCTTTCTCTCGTCGGCTTTAACGTGGACCGCAAGTTCCATTGAGTGAGGGCGCGCACTATGCAGTTGAGATCGCACGTAAGTGCGAGAGATTTATTCGAAAAGGCCGTAGCATTCACGAAAGCTGATGAGTTCCGCCAGGCTGGGCTGTACCCCTACTTTACTGAGTTTTCGAGCGGGGCGGATTCGGGCGAAGCTGAAGTTGTGATGGGCGACCGCCGGATTCTGATGTTCGGGTCGAATAACTACCTCGGGCTCACAACCAACCCGGAAGTCAAAGCGGCGGCGAAGGACGCGGTGGAGCGATATGGCACCGGCTGCTCCGGCTCGCGCATGCTGAATGGCACAATGGACCTGCACGTACGGCTGGAGGCGGCCCTCGCCCGCTTCATGAAGCGCGAAGCCGCGCTCGTCTTCGGCACCGGCTTCCAGACGAATCTGGGCGCGCTGTCCACCATAGCTCAGAAGGGCGATGTAATTGTCGCCGACCGCAACATTCATGCTTCAATCCTCGATGGTTGCCTGGCGTCTTTCGCCCGAACAATGCGATTTCGACACAACGACATGTCCGACCTCGAGAAAGTTCTTGCGAGCCTGCAGCCCGACGAAGGCCGCTTGATCGTGGTTGACGGTGTCTTTTCGATGGAAGGAGACACGGCCAACCTGCCCGAAATCGTGAGGCTTGCGCGGCGCTACGATGCACGAATCTACGTCGACGAGGCACATGCGATCGGAGTGTTGGGCCGGAATGGCCGCGGGACCTCAGAGTACTACGGGGTCGAGAATGATGTGGACATAGTGATGGGCACGTTTTCGAAGTCTTTTGCCTCAATAGGCGGCTTCGTGGCCGCCCGCCGCGATGTGATCGATTACATAAAACACCACAGCCGTGCGTTTGTGTACTCGGCGTCACTCGCTCCGGCAAACGCCGCCGCCGTGCTGAAAGCGATGGAGATCATCGAGCGCGAGCCCGAACGCCGCCATCGGCTCCTCGCAATGGGAGCGAAGCTGAGGCGGGAGCTGGCCGGACTTGGCTTCCGCCTGCTCGAGGGGATTACGCCGATCATTCCCGTGGTGGTGGATGACGAGGCGCGGGTCTGCAGGTTCTTCTGGGAATTGATGGGTGAAGGAATATACACCAATCCCGTTCTCGCACCGGCAGTGTCGCACAGCCTGGTGCGAATCAGTTGCATGGCGACGCATACGGACGAACACGCAGAACGATTGCTGGAATCCATGTATCGGATCGGGAAGAGACTGGAACTGATACGGTAGGAAACGATGGTTGAGGAAGGACGAACGCCAGCACACATTCATTATTTCTGAATCATGACGATAAGGCGGGTCGCAATAACCGGAATCGGAATGGTCACGCCTGTGGGTGTGGGGTCTGTCCGCGCGTGGTCCGAGTTGTGTGCCGGGCGAAGCGGAGTATCGAGCATAACCAGTTTTTGCACCTTGAACCTGAAGAGCAAGATAGCCGGGATCTGCGAAGACTTTCGTCCGGAGGAGTTCTTTGACGAGCGTGAGCTGTCACGACTGGACCGCGTTTCGCAGCTTGCGATCGCGGCGACCGAACTGGCCCGCCGCGATGCCGGGCTCTCCAACGGCCAGTTGGACAGTTATGATGCCGGCGTCATACTCGGGACCGGTTTCGGAGGGCAGGCCTCAATAGAGGAGTTCTGCGGAGCATTCTTCTCGGCCGAAAAAGGGCGGCGCTCAGCGATCGCGATACCCAAGTCGATGTACAACGCCTCGTCGTCCAATATCGCGATTCGGTTCAAAACCCGCGGCCCGAATATCACGGTCAGCACCGCCTGTTCGTCAGGCGCAAACGCAATGGGCCAGGCGTTTCACCTGATCCGATACGGACATGCCGATCGCATGATCGCCGGCGGAGCGGACGCTCCGGTCACCCCGGTAGTGATGGATGCCTGGAAAGAGATGAGGGTCCTTTCGACCAAGAATGATACGCCGGCCAGAGCCTGCAAGCCGTTTAGCGCCAACCGCGACGGCTTCGTGCTTGCAGAAGGAGCCGGTATAGTCGTTCTCGAGGAACTGGAACTGGCTCGCGAGCGAGGGGCGCACATCTACGCAGAGCTGATCGGCTACGGCTCCACTGCCGACGCCTCGCACATTACCTTCCCCGATCCCGAGGGTGAAGCCCACGCGATGATGCGCGCATTGAAGGATGCTGGAGTGGCACCTGAGGAGATCGATCACATCAGCGCCCACGGCACGGCGACGAGGCTCAATGATGCCTCCGAAACCGAGGCAATCAAACGGGTTTTCGGTCGCCGCGCATATGAGATTCCGATCAACTCGATCAAGTCGATGATCGGCCATTCGATGGGAGCGGCCGGGGCGATTGAGTTCATTGCGACCGTGCTGGCGATTCAGGAGAAGGTCATTCCTCCGACGATCAATTTCGAGGAGGCGGATCCTCAGTGTGACCTCGACTATGTCACCGAGGGGGCCAGGGTTGTCGATGGGCGAGCGCCACTGCGCACGGCCATTTCGAACTCATTCGGTTTCGGCGGCAACAATGCGGTCCTGGTTGCGCGCGAATATGAGAAGTAGTGATCGGATTGCCATTCGAGCCGCTAGTGCAGTACTCTGTTGAACGCATTGTGCCCCAGAGGTAAAAAAAAGGATGAGCAGACAAGCGGTCGAATCAATAGAGGACGTGGTAAAGGACATTATCGTAGCCGAGCTCAGGGTTGACCGGGACCAACTCGGGCCGACGACGCATTTGATGAAGGATCTCGGCGCGGACTCACTCGACGCGCTCAACATCGCTGTACGGCTTGAAGAAGCATTCAAGATCAAGATACCCGACGAGGCAATTCCCAAATTCCTAACCGTCCGCGACATCGTCAGCGGCGTCAACGCCCATCTCTCTGCAGTGATAAGCGCGGACATGTAAAAAACGTTTCGCGTTTTACGTTTAGCGTTGTGTCGAGCCAGTTGCACCGAACGCAAAACGACGAACGTAAAACGAGTAACGACTCTTTTAGCCGCCGCTGTTCTTGCGAAGTTCCAGTAGTACTTGCTTGGCAACCGCCTTGAGGGTATCGAACACGCCGACGCCTCGATTAGCCACGCCTTCGAATACGGGCTCCCCTTTGCGCGCCAGTTCGGCAGTCATCTCTTCAATTGAAACGGTGGTTGGCAGGTCGCGTTTGTTGAGCTGCAGCACGTAAGGCATCTTTGCCAGTTCGTAACCATGCTGCTTCAGGTTCAGCTCGAGGTTGAAAAGCGATTCGATGTTGGCATCCATGCGCTCGCGTTGGGAGTCCGCGACGAAGACCACCCCATCAACGCCCTTCAGTATGAGCTTCCGGCTGGCATCGTAAAAGACCTGGCCCGGCACGGTGTAGAGGTGAAAGCGGGTCTTGAATCCACGGACGGTGCCAAGATCCAGAGGCAGGAAATCGAAGAAGAGAGTGCGGTCAGTCTCGGTTGCAAGGCTTATCAGCTTACCCTTGGCCTGCGGGGCTGTCGAGTCGTATATGTACTGAAGATTGGTCGTCTTGCCGCCCAAACCGGGTCCGTAGTAGACAATCTTGCAATTGATCTCGCGCGATGCGTAGTTGATGAACGTCAAGGCTCTTATTCCTCATCGCTGGACCGGAGAGTGAGCGCTTCCGGTTCTGGTTCTTCCCAGGGGGCTGAGCTGGGTGTCAACTGAAGAGAGCGTCTATGTCTTCTTCGGTTATCTCGGCGAACGGAGAATCGAGCGAGACTCCCAGATCTCGCTCGCGTGCGACCTTGGAATCGATCGCCGTAAAAATCGAGTTCATTTCCGCAGTTGCGCGCTTTACCCTCAGGCGGACCAGGCCGAGGCTGGAACGCTCATCGAAGATAACCACCAATATCACGCGTGAAGCCGCTATAGAGATGTGAATGTTGTCCCGCTCGCCCTCATGTGAGAGCACGGGGAAGCCACGCTCGCCGATCAAGTGGGCGAGTCCGTCCGTTGCCGCCACGTTGCCGGCCGTAAGACTGGCCAACGAGGTGATGTCCAGATTAGGCATCTCCCCATGAGAAGCGATCTGTTGTCCGCTCTTGTCGACAAGGAAGACGAACTTGGCGTTGGCGTCAGCGCACAAACGTGTAATCACGTGCTTTAGCTGATCATACTCCTGTTCATACATTACGACGGGAGTCCCCATTCGCTTCTCCTCAATCTCGGACCGGCGCAACGGACCTGGCCAGAGCAGACGCACGTTCCTGCGTGCCGCGCCGATTGTCTTTACAAATGCTGAAAATCTGCTGGGATTCTTGGCACCCTTTAGCACTTAACCATAAGAAGGGGCATTCAGAGGGGCATTTGCTGGGTATGCTGTTTATAGCACAGGCTCCTAAACCAATTCAAGACTTTTCCTTACCCGATCAGGCTAACACAAATCGAGGGGTGTGACACAGCGCAGAGACTGTGTATGAAAGCGATCCGCAAATCCCACCCACGGCAGTGGGTGGATTGTTCATACTCGACCTACAAGGAAGGACGCCCCGACTCTCTTCGAACACGGGTCAGGGTCAGGCCGCTTGTTTAGGCAGGAACTGAACGATCCACCCACTACAGTGGTGGGATTCGGGACCGTGGGCGCAGTCGTCGTTGCAGGCTGAGTATGATCGATCCACCAAATTCACTGTTCCTTGAAGGGACTCCGCCCGGCAGGTATTATCATTTTCAGCCGGAACGAAGAGGAGAAATCATGGAGTCCAGGTTCTCGAAGCACGTCGATCGCGACGAGATCATCAATATCGTGTGTGAGCTTGTCCGCCACGACACTACCAATCCGCCGGGCAACGAACACCTCTGCAAGGAGATCGTTACCAGGTGCATAACGTCGCTGGGAATGGAAATCTCCTACCACGAGAAGGAGCCGGGCCGCACGAACATCGTTGGGTGCATCGGCAAGGGCCGGAAGTCCATCGGCTTTGTCTCTCATATGGACGTTGTCCCGCCTGGTGAGATCGAGCAGTGGAACACACCGCCATTCGACCCGACGATTCTCGAGGGCCGGATTTACGGGCGAGGCACGCTTGACGACAAAGGATCATTCGCCTGCGCTTATTCGGCCTGCAAAGCCTTCCTGGCCGAACACCCTGATTTCGACGGCACAATCTATCTGATCGCTGCCGCCGACGAAGAGATGGGTAGCGAGCTGGGCATCATTTATCTGGTCGAAGAGTGTGGCCTCCGATTCGACGTGGCAATCATTCCCGACGGTGGGCGAATGGATCTGTCGATCTATGGCGAAAAGGGGATTCTGTGGGTCGAGATTTCGAGCGCGGGGATCCAGGCTCACGGCTCAACCCCGGAGATTGGGCGCAACGCGATTCTGCCGCTTGCGGAGCTGCTCGCTGGGATCAAGAGTCTGGACCTGGGCGCCAAATTCGACCCCGCGTTCGATGGGTGGACCATGAACGTCGGCACCATCCAGGGAGGATCCTCGACGAACACCGTTCCTGCGATGGCTCGCGCAACGATAGACTTCAGGTTGCCTGGAGGCATCGGCAAGCAAGACGTGCTCGCGAAGATCGACGAGAAGATCGCTGCCGTGTTGCAGACCTCTCCCGGCGCAGATATAAGCGTGAAGGTTCTGCACGAGACCGAGCCTCACCTCTCGGATAAGAACTCCGTGATCATCCGAAGTTTTGATACGGCCGCGCGCCGCTTGGGCCTTCCTATGAACTACCAGACTTTCGGCGGAAACACCGTGGCAAAGAATCTGTTCTTCGCGGGCATCACATCGGTGGTTCATTATCCGGGCGACGATAAGCTGGCGCACGTGCCTAACGAGTTTGTGATAATAGATGAACTGGTGCTCGGGTCAGTGTTGTATGCCGAGACGCTCGAAGCGTACTTCTACGGGTGATTGATCTCATTGCCAGGGGTTATATGGCTCGCACGTTTGCTGTTTGTTTGTTATTGCTGGCCGCTCTTCAAAGCCACGCTGCCGCTCAGGGACTGGAAACGAAGGCGAACCAGATTCGCGCTGCGATGGACGCGCGAGACTTTGAGCGTGCTGAAGCTTCAGTGCGTGAGCTGAAGGCGGCTGATCCTTCCGCGTTCGTTCACAACAACTACGATTATCTCCTCGCGCGGCTCGCACAGCGTCGCGGCGCTCGGACCGAAGCCACTTCGCTCTACCTCGGAATTGTCAGCCGCAATTCAATTCTCGCTCGATATGCGCTGTGGCACTTATCGGAGATCGCTCGCGCCGCGATGGACCCTGGATTGGAGCGCCACTACATCAGTCGCCTGCTCGCCGAGTTTCCATCGAGCACACTCTGGCGCAGGGCGCGAGATCGGATGATCGACAACCGATTTGAAAGCGGCGACTACCGCGGCAGTATCGCAATGCTGCGGCCGTCCGCGTCAACGTCCGGAGCATCGGGGCGAAGCGCAATGGCCAGCCTCGGCGAGGCCTACGCGAAGCTCGGGGATACTCCAACCGCGCGCTCTACTTTCGACCAACTGGTCGCCGGGGCTCGCGATGACTCGGCCCTGCGAGCGGCGGAAGGGCTGGACGCGCTTGACCACAAAGCCGGGATGAAGGCCTCTGAGTTCGAAGCCCTGCGCCGCGCGCGAATCTATCTCTCGAACCGTCACTGGCCGGAGGCTCGCGCCCATCTGCTCCTCATAGTCGACAGTTTTCCCGAGAGTCCGAATCGCGCCGAAGCCTTGTATCAGACGGGGTTCACGTTCTATCGCGAAGACAAGTACGACGATGCGATCAAGTGGTTTGAGCGAGCGCATTCGGAATTCCCCGCGAAGAAGGACGGCGAGCAGGGCTACTACTACGTCGGCACTGCCCTGCAGAAGGCGCGCCGCTACCCGGAAGCTGCACGTCGCTACATGGATTTCATCACTGCCTACCCGGACAGCGATCTGCTCGAAGGGGCTTACCGAAACGTCGTCGACAGCCTCCGCTACGCGCGAAAGGACGAAGAGGCGATTGAGTGGTCGCGCCGGATCGCCGTGCGCTTTTCTGGAAAGCCGCTCGCGGTTGCCGGACTGTTCAACGAGGCGAAGATTGAAATCGGACGCGGCCGTTTCGACGCCGCCGAGCAGCTTCTCCTGAAGCTTCAGGCCCAGCCGATCTATCCGCGAATGGTGAGCGCCCCGATTCGAGGTGAAGCCTCGTTCCTGCGAGCCTATGCGATCGAACAGATGGGACGTATTGGCGAAGCCGCGCGGCTGTACCTGGCAATTCCCGATGAGCGCGAGAACTACTTCGGCTATCGCGCAACATTGAGGCTGCGCGCGCTCGCCGCAACTGATGAGGGACGCCGCGTGATTCAGCCCCTCGCGCGAGGCTATCGAGAGCAGGCCCGCGCAGCGTTTTCAGGGGGCCGCTGGAGCGAGGCAAAAGATGCGGCGACTCAGGCGCTGCGGCTGAACGAAGAGGCTGCCGGGCAGCGGGAGCTGATGGAGGTTCTGCGCGCGACCTACAGCAGGCTTGCGGCCTATTCCTCAGTCTGGAACTATCGGCTGATCCCCGCCGGCAGGAGCGTACTTGCCGGCAGCGGTGCGGCAAACTCGGCAAACTCGGCAACCTCGCTGGCCGCGGAGTTGCTCTTCCTCGGACTCTACGACGAAGGCGCGCCGGAGCTGAGACTCACCGGCTTCGAGAGTGCGGGCAAACCGGACTTGATTGTGGAAAGCGTTGGCCCCCAGTCGGCGTTGAGGGCCCCTACTGCGTTCGGGGGCCGCGATACTGCATTCTCGCTTGCGGTCTACAGCAATCGCGGAGATCAGTCTCAGCACGCGATCAGGTTTGCCGAACCGGTGTTCAGATCCGTACCGCAGGACTTTCGGGTGGATCTTCTCCCGCGCGATCTCGCGGAATTGATGTACCCCGCTCCTTATCGCGATTCGTTCGCCCGCTACGCTCCAAAGAACGGTGTCGATCCGCGGTTGGTGCTCGCGCTCGCCAGGCAGGAGAGCCGGTTCGATCCTTCGGTGAAGAGCGCCGAAGCCGCGCGAGGATTATTGCAGTTCATCACCGAGACTGCTCTCGAGACCGCGCGCGAGGAGGGACTCGACAAGTTCGAGCTGGATGACGTTTACGATCCGCAGATCGCGGTTCGGCTCGCAGTGCGTCACGTAGCCGATCTGTTCAAGCTCTTTCCGAATAATCCTTACGCAGTGATTGCGTCTTACAACACCGGCGCTCAGAATGTGGAGCGGTGGATATTTCGCTCGCGGACAAGCGACGTCGACCGCATTGTTGCCGAAATAGCGATTCCGGAGACCAAGGACTACGTTGCCAAGGTGATGAACAACTACCGCGCCTACCAGGCGCTGTACGACCAGGATCTCAAACCGCTCAGATGATGGAGCGAACTTATTGCTGGCTCACTCGCGGTCCCGGGCTCACGAATGGGACCCCGCTGTCGCGCATCTGCTTATTCAGATTCGGCACTGCTTCCTCGATCACTCTGTTCAACTGGTCGATGAGAGACTTCAACTCCCTTGACAGTTCCTCGATCGCCGCGGTCTGATCAGCGGTCGGGGCGGCGGTGTAGCTCTCGAACGCTCCGGCGAGTTGGCCCAGACGCCGAATCAGCGGACGGGGCGCATCTGGAAGCGGCGGTCCAGCGTTCCCTGACTGATCAAACACCGGCACCAGCCGGCGCTGAATATCGTCGATCTGATCCGCAACCGCTTTCGCCGCGGCCGTGATCGGCTGCGGCACGTTGGTGTTCTTCTTCAGCGACTCCTGGAGCGCGGTCAGTTGCGTCTTCAGGTTCTGCATCGAGCGCTGCGCCGAGTCCGCCGTCTTTTGAAGCTCATACAGTTTCATTGTCGCGTCATTCCAACGGGCCCGGTCAGCTTCGGATATCTGGATTCGCGGGTCCTCTTCGACCCGGACGGTCTTAATCGCTTCTTTCCCTGAGGCAGTGACTTTGATCGTGTACTCGCCCGGCGGAACGCGCGGTCCCGGCGGACCGCCGAACATACCGGTCGTCTGTCCAGGCTGAGCTCCCGCCGCACGGTTCCATCTCGAGTCCCATCCTATTCGATTGATCCCCGCTTCTTTCGGTCCGGTAATTTCGCGAACGACCTTGCCGTCGCGCCCGGTCACCACGATCTTCACATCTTCTTTCGGCTTCGCCTTCAAATAGTAAGTGATCACCGCACCGTAGAAAGGATTGAGAGCCGCGAAGTCCTTGTGGCCTGTATTGCCTTTGCGCGGATAGAGCCGGTACTGAGTCGTGGGCCTGACATCGAACAGGTGAAACTCTGATGCGACAACGTTGTCCGACAACTGTTCGAGCGGTGCGA
This sequence comes from Blastocatellia bacterium, assembly GCA_036003885.1. Classification (GTDB taxonomy): domain Bacteria; phylum Acidobacteriota; class Blastocatellia; order UBA7656; family UBA7656; genus DASYSA01. The sequence continues at coordinate 10,087 of DASYSA010000234.1, forward strand.
TATCGTCAAGCACCCAGATCGACCGGCCGTGAGTCGCCAGCACCAGGTCGTTGTCGCGAGGGTGAATCTGAATGTCATCTACGCGAACCATAGGCAGATTACCCTTGAGTCGTATCCACTTTTCGCCTCGGTCGAATGACACGAACGCGCCGAACTCAGTACCCAGGAAAAGGAGGTTCTGACTGCGGGGATGTTCGCGTATCACGCGGCAGGTGACTCCGGCGGGAAGATTGTTCTTGAGCGACTTCCAATTCTCGCCGAAGTCGGTAGTCATGAAGACATAGGCGTTGTAGTCATCGGAGCGATGTCCGTCGAAAGTTACGTAAGCCGTGCCTTCGGCGAAGCGGGAAGCGACTACCCTGCTGACATAGGTCCCCTCGGGCACTCCCCTGACCTTGCCGGTCAAGCTTTTCCACGTCTTACCTGCGTCGCGGGAGACTTGCACATTGCCATCGTCGCTCCCCGCATACAGGAGACCTTCCTTGAGCGGTGACTCGGTCAACGTGACAATCTGGCCGAAGGTCTCCTGCCCGTCGTGCCGCGAGAGAGTATCCTTATCCGGCGCCATACCAAGAATCGGCAGTTTGTCGCGGTCCTGATTCCGAGTGAGATCTTCGCTCATGGTCCAGGTGTCGCCGCGGTCCTGTGACCTGAAGACTCGATTGCCGCCCAGGTATATGGTCTTGTTGTTGTGAGGCGAGATCAGAATGGGCGTGTTCCAGTCAAAGCGATAAGGCTTCTCGCCCGCTTTGGCTTCGGGCCTTATAGATCGGCGCTCGGTCGTCTTCAACTCCAGCCTTCCGACGAATCCGTTTTGCGATTCGACGTAAAGGAGGTCGGGATCGTTGGGGTCAACCTGAACAAAAAAGCCGTCGCCGCCTCCTATTCTGAACCAGTCATCTCTGGTGATGCCTTCCTCGTTGAGAGTGCCGCTCGGTCCGGCCCAGCTTCCGTTGTCCTGCAATCCCCCGTAGACCCAATACGGTTTTCTGTTGTCGAGCGCGACCTCATAGAACTGACCAAGCGGGATCGTGTTGATGAAGTCCCAGGTCCTCCCCCGGTCATAAGAGATGTGAATGCCTCCATCCGAGCCTGCGAGCATGTGGTCGGAGTTGGCCGGGTCGATCCACATTGCGTGATAGTCGCCGTGGATTCGAGCGACGAAGCCAGTCTGCCATGTGCGTCCACCGTCGTCGGAGACGAACATGGACGCGGCCAATTGCCATATGCGCTGGTCGTTGTTGGGATCGATTCGAATCTGGCTGTAGTACATTGGCCGCGAGTTAACCTCGCTCATCTTCTTCCAGGTCGATCCTCGGTCCTCCGAACGAAACACTCCTCCTTTTGCATTCTCGATGATGGCGTACACAATGTTCGGATTGCTCCGAAAGACATCGATGCCTATGCGCCCCGTATTGCCCTCTGGGAGCCCGTTTGTGAGCTTGACCCACTTGGCTCCGCCGTCAATCGTTCTATAGAGCGCGCTGTGCGGCCCGCCGCCATTGAACCCGAAAGGTGTTCGCCTTCGGTGATATGCGGCGGCATAGAGAGTCAGAGGGCTCTTTGGGTCGATGGCAACGTCGATGACGCCGGTGTCTTCGTTGACGAACAGCACGTTTGTCCAACTCGCGCCGCCATCGGTGGTCTTGAACAGGCCTCGCTCCTTGTTAGGCCCCCATAGGTGGCCTACTGCGGCGACGTAGACGATGTTCGGATCGCGAGGGTCGATAACAATTCGGCCTATGTGCTTCGTATCCCTGAGCCCCATGTTTTGCCATGTCTTACCGCCGTCCAGCGACCGATAGACACCGTCTCCCCAGGAGGAGCTTTGCCGGTTATTCGGCTCGCCGGTGCCGACCCACACGATGTTGGGATCCGAGGGCGCAATCGCGACGTCGCCAACGGAGGTCGAACCGGCGCTATCGAAAACAGGCTCCCACGTTGTGCCGTTGTTGATGGTCTTCCAAACGCCGCCGGTAGCAGCTCCCACGTAGATGATGCTCGAGTTACTTTCGACGACGGCAAAGTCATCTATGCGGCCGCCCATGTTCGTAGGTCCGATCGAGCGCCATACAAGATTATTGAGGATCGCTTCATTTATCCCGCCGTTGCCATCCTGCGCACGTGCGGGCCCGAGTTGGGCAAACGTTGCGAGCAGAACAGGCAGCATCAGCAGCTTGAATGAGGTGTTCAAAAGCCTGGCTTTCATTATGTCCTCCTAAGACCGGCTGCGTCTGATAGGGAAAGAAATACTGCTTTGCGCGGCGAAACTATCACCACCCCTGTCTTGAGTCAAGGACACCCAAAAGAGGGGGGTCCGGGCCTCAGTGCAGTAGCTTGAGACTCTCTGAGAACCCTCCCCACTGGGGGGCGGTTGATCCGGACAAACCGCGGAGGAAGCTGGGCGCCAACGTCTTTGGTTGGCGGATTGCCCGTGTTGCCCCGTGTGGAGTCGCGGGAAAACAGTTTCTTTCCACACACCTGGATGGGGCATATGCATCCCGATGAGTGAAAGCTGTCGTATTCTTACTATTGTCGAGAAGCCTCCCTTACAACCAAAACTCCCGAACCATCATCTATAGTCGCGTCTTTGCGCGAGGCAGACCGGGCGACACGTCGCGTGCCGCTGTCGTAGAATGCTCTAGCTCGTGCGTTCACCAAGGCTCCTTGGGTGAATGCGTGGGACGGTGTGCAACTATGCGACCGCCGACGGAGGCCTGATGCCTGATGACAATCCCGCCCCTGACTTGCTCCGCGAGATAAACGAACGCCTCAAGTACCTCGAGTCAGTTGTTAGCAAGCAGGTCTCGCGCCTTTATGCGATAGAGCAGAAGCTCGGCATTGCTTATCGACCTCAACGGCCCAGACCAACTCCGCCTGAGCCTCCGGGCGAGACTGATATCGAGCGAGGCGGAGTCGAAGCGACAAGCCGGCGACCTTCTGTGCCCGCGCCGCCAGTTGAGAGACCGCCGCAGCCGGGATCAGCGGAACCGGGATTACCTCAGCCTCTTGTTTTGCCGCTTACGCCTGAGAAGCCGATTCAACAGAGCCCTGCAAGCCCGCCGCCAGTTGAGCGCCCGGCTTCTGCACTTCCACCAAAGAGCGATCCCGTGCAACCGCCTTCCGCGCCACCCGAGAGCACGCGACCACCTGCGCCTCCTCGCCCACCCACAGGGCCGAGCGAGCGGCGGCCTGACGTGCCTCCCCGACGAAGTGTGCTGAACGTGCCGCCTCCACAGGGACCGCCACCACCGCAATCGGCGTACAGGGCTCAAGTGACTCCGAAGCGCCGAGGCGATCTCGAGAGTCGCATCGGCGGCAAACTGTTCAACTGGATCGGAGTCATTGCGATATGCGTCGGCGTCGGCTTCTTCTTGAAGCTCGCGTTCGAGCGCGCGTGGATTGGACCCTGGGGCCGGATATCGATCGGAGTAGTGATAGGTCTTGGCTTTCTGATCGGGGGTGAGCGTCTTCGGAAGCGGTATGCCAGCTATGCCTATGGGCTCTCGGGCGGCGGAATACTACTTCTATATCTCACTTTCTTTGCCGGAAACAATACGTACCACAAGTTCGATCAGACAACAGCTTTCGTCCTGATGGCCGTTGTGACTGCGACCGCCTCCTTGTTGGCGGCACGATACAGCGCTTTGCCGATTGCAATCCTGGGCTTTATCGGCGGATTCATGACTCCGATATTGCTCTCGACCGGAAAGGACAACGAGCTTGGGCTCTTCGGCTACATAGCGCTGCTGGACCTCGGAGTACTAGCGCTCGCCTATTCGAAGCATTGGCGTGTTCTCAACTACCTGGCTTTCAGCGCAACAGTTTTGATGATCATCGGTTGGATGAATACGTTTTGGGAACCCGAGAAGCTCCAGACGACCATTTGGTTCTTGACCATCTTTTTCGTAATCTTCGCGCTACTGGCTGTCCTGTATAACGTAATCAATCGTCAGCAGACACGCTGGCTCGATCTCGCGCTGGTGTTCATTAACGCCCTACTCTACTTCGGCACCACCTACGAGCTTCTCGAGGACGATTATCACGGATACCTTGGCCTGTTCGCCGTTCTGGTATCGGCTTTCTATCTCGCGCTCGGCTACTTCACATTTCGCCGCGACCGGCAGGACCGGTTGCTGATCTTCACGTTCCTCGGCCTGGCATTTCTGTTTCTCGTGCTTGCCGTGCCGATCCAACTCGATCAGCACTGGGTTACGATGGCCTGGGCAATCGAAGGCGCGATCATGACCTGGATCGGCCTGAAGGTTAACGACCGCACCTCTCGTTATGCGGCCCTTGTAGTCTTTATCATAGCAGTCTCTCACTGGGCGATTGTCGACGAGCTCGATTTTGCTTATCGGACCGGCGACCTCTTCACGCCCCTGTTCAATCGCCGCGCCGCTTCATCAGCGGTGCTGGCGCTGGCAATGGCAGTGGCGGCCTGGTTCTACAAGAGCTACGCTTCGGAAGTCGAAGCTTCAGAACGCTCCATGTTTCGCGGTCTCTACCTGCTGGGGGCCAACTCGCTCGCGGTGATTCTCTTGAGCCTCGACGCCAACGACTACTTCGAGCAGGCCAAAGCGCTGGCCTCGGACCGAAGCTTGCAGGAGTTGGCGCGGCTCAACAACAATCGACACGCTACACTGTCGGCGTTGTGGAGCCTCTACGGCGGCACGGCCCTGATAGTGGGCATCGTTCGCGGGCTGAAACCGCTCCGCTACGCCGCCCTGTTGTTGCTCGCGCTCGCAACATGCAAAGTGCTGTGGATCGACCTGCCGTACTACGACGCGCCCTGGCATCACACACTTCTAAATCAAACCTTCGCGGCATTCGCCGTCTTGATAGTTGCCATGGTCGCTTCAGCCTGGTTCTACGCGCACTCGAAAGAAGTGGAGCCTGAGGAGAGGTCCATATTCGTGCCTCTTCTGATCGCCGCAGCCAATCTGCTCGCGATCATCGCATTGAGCGCCGAAGCCATCGGGCACTTCGAACGGCTCAAGG
>DASYSA010000235.1:0-3573 GCA_036003885.1 Blastocatellia bacterium
GACGAGCACGGGCCCGTGCCCCGAATCGAAATTCATCATAGAAACCGGTCAGCACGGACCGTGCGCAATCGCGAATTCCTCGTCCAGCAAGCCGTGCAGTTGCTTCGGGCCTTGGGAGCGACGAAGGTGCATCGGATCAACAAGCCGCCCTTTGTGATTCACAGTCACAGCACGATGCGGATGGGCCTGAGCGCGAATGATTCGGTTCTGGATGAGAACGGTGAGGCGCGATGGGTGAAGCATCTGTTCATTGCGGACAACTCGGCACTCGCTAACGGACTGGGCAGTGTCAATCCAACTTTGACTACTCAGGCGCTCGCTACTCGGACAGCCGAAAAGATCTTCCAGCAGTACTTTCGGGGGGACCCCTGGGTTCATCGTGAAGCGCCCGTCTCATCTATTGACGCTGCGGTGACGAGGGCGGTCATCGAGCGCGGACTCTGAGTCTGAAAACTGATCATGGCGAGCTGCTTTGCGAAGCTTCGAGCAGACCTCCCAAAAGGCTTACCACGTCCGAAGGCGCTGAAAGCCGGTATCGCGCTCGAGATCTGGCTTGACCAACATGAATAGTCCAGGAATAGAAAGGCAACGCCGCGAAGAGGTCCTCATCGGTGCGATCATCGCCGGCCGCAAGAATGAAGTCGGGCTCCGGAGCGTTCTGCGTCAAGCGCTCTTTCACCTGTCCCTTGTTAGCCCAGATCGGCCTGACCTCGATGGATTTGCTTCCGTGAACAGGGCGCAGCTCCGTGTCCGACAACATTTGCTCGAGGTTGGCGACCAATTCGTTCGCAAGCCACTCGCCGAACTCGGGGTCTGACATCCTGTAATGCCACACGACTGAGAACTCTTTCTCTTCGATAAAGCTCCCAGGCATTTTGTCAACGAACTCTTCGAGAACACTCAAAACGCGACTCCGCTGCTCGGGGGAGTAGCGTCCATGAAACAATTCCCATTCCGCCGAGTGAGGCGGCTTAAGCGTAGCCCCATGTTCGGCCGCCAGCCAAAGGCCTGGCGCATCACGGAACCAGCCTTCAAGGTCGCTTCGGGCTCTCCCCGATACTATGGCTACGGTCGTTGCCGGCAGCTCTGAAAGCCGAGAAAGCACTCTCACGAGATGGGCGTCCGGCATGGCGTCCTGCGGCCTGCTCGAGAACGGCACCAACGTTCCGTCATAGTCCAGAAGCAGTAGTCGACCGGCTGCTGAGGAGAAGGCAATAAGCAGATCGGAATAAGGGAGCGTCTGCGGTTGTTCAGAGGCCCGTTTCGCGCGAGCCGATGCAGCTTCTCTTAGATTGTCAACGAATCGATCGCCCCAGGCGAACACGTTATTCCGACTAACCCGCCGGTGGAGCGCCGACATGCGGTCTCTGAGCTGCGACTTGGGAAGCGTCAGTGCTTCCTTCACGACTTCCGCCGTCTTCTCCTCGTCAAATGGATTGACTATAAAGGCTTCTCCCATCTCCGCCGCAGCGCCCGCAAACTCACTGAGCACCAGCGCGCCATTGCCCGATTCGTTGCAGGCAACATATTCCTTGGCAACGAGGTTCAGCCCATCTCGCAGCGGCGTGACCCATCCGACGTCCGCCACTGCGTACAGGGCGGCGATCTCCTTTCTGGGGATACCTCGTCGAAGATAGACGATCGGCGTCCAGTCGGGCGAGCTCAGCTCGCCGTTTATCTTTCCTACGAGTTCGTCGACTTCTCTTCGCAATTGGCTGTACATGGGAATCTGTTCGCGAGAAGGTACCGCAACCTGGATCAGCACGACTTTGCCTTGAAGCTCCGGCCACCGCTGGAGAAGGCGCCTGTAGGACCGCAGCCGTTCGGGTATACCCTTTGTGTAATCGAGCCGGTCGACTGAAATAATGACCTGACACCCCTCAAATCGCCGTCGTACCTGTTCCACCCGCTCGCGCGTCGGGCCCTCGTGAAGCGATTGCGCCAGCTCCTGAGCCGCCACTCCTATCGGGAGCGCGTCAAGCCGCATCAGACGAGAACCGAGCTCGACCCGATCCATCTCGCTGGCGATTCCGAGGATGCGCAGAAGCGATGCTCGAAAGTGCTGTACATAGCTGTGAGTGTGAAAAGCGATGTAGTCGGATCCGATCAGTCCCTCCAGCAACTCAGCGCGTCTTGGAAGAACACGGAAGACTGCTGAGGATGGAAATGGAACATGCAGGAAGAATCCTACGTTCGCGTCCGGCACCGCGTTTCGCAGCATCTGTGGAAGCAACATCAGATGGTAGTCATGCACCCAGACCAGATCCCCGGGTTGAAGGTGCTTTAGCACTACGTCCCGGAAACGTTTGTTTGACTCGACGTAAGCGTCCCAGTGCGCGGGTTCGAACTTCACCAGCGAGGTGAAGTGATGAAGGAGCGGCCACAACGCCTGGTTAGCGAATCCGTCGTAGAATCCCTGCGCAACGTCGGGCGGAAGATCCACCGCCACATAGTTCTCTTGCTCCTCCCACCGCGTGAGGATGCTGCGCCGCTTTTCGTCCCATGTGCCGGACGAATCACCGTCCCAGCCAATCCAGATTCCACCGGTGCGCTTCAGGATCGGCGTCATCGCGGTCGCGAGTCCTCCAGTACTGTGCTCGGTTCGCCACGTTTGGCCGGCGCGCTTCAGCGTGAGGGGAAGACGATTTGAAACGACGATGACTCGGTGTCGTGAGGTTTCATTCATTATATCTAAGCCCAGGCTCGCACCTTGCCATCACGCGACTCGATCAACTCGCCGATGGTCGTCGCGGCATGTATCAGACCCACATGGGTATAAGCTTGTGGAAAATTTCCAAGCAATGCGCCGGTCGCGGGATCTATGTCTTCCGAGAACAAGCCGACGGGGTTGGAATACTCCATCAAACGCTGAAACAGTTCGACGGCTTGATCGAGCCTGCCTATTAAGGCGAGCGCTTCTGCCATCCAGAACGAGCACATCGTAAAAGCGCTGGTTGTTTGACCGAAGTCGTCCTCATTGCGATACCGCAGTAACAGCCCGCGGTCAACCAGCACGCGCTGATAATTCTCGACGGTTGAAACGAACCGGGGATCTCGCGGGTCAATAATTCCCAGTGTCGGGAGCAACAGGTTTGCCGCATCCGGGTTTTGGCCATCGAGCGACTGACTGAAATGACCAAGCGTTGCATTGAAGCCGCGGCCAAGCACCACGTCGCGCTCCTGCTCCGCAATAAGATCCCAGCTACTCGCCAGATCGGTTTGGCCGAATTTTCGTGCGAGACCTGCGCCGCGGTGAATTGCAACCCAGCACATTGCCCGCGAGAAGGTGTAGTGTCGAGACAACGAGCGGAACTCCCAAATGCCGGTATCAGGATTTGGAGCCGCCGCGATTGCTTCCTCCACAAGCCGCCTTATCAGGGGGAAGAAAGCATGGGCATCGTCGTGCACGATCCGCGGGTCATTCAACATTGTGTCGAGACACAGCAAGATTTCGCCCATGAGATCATGCTGCTGTTGCTCGGCCGCATGGTTTCCCACTCGTACGTAGCCGTTTCCCCCAAAGCCTGACAGGTGCTCGAGAATGTGCTCCTGCAACTCGCGCTCTCCTCCAAT
>DASYSA010000236.1:0-19082 GCA_036003885.1 Blastocatellia bacterium
CAGTACGCTGACAAGTCTGGCGCATCCTGATCTGTCGCTCGCACCTTCCGTGCCCGAGATAGGCTTCATTCATCGACGCGCCGGTGACGCCGAGATCTACTTTCTGGCGAACACCGACAACATGCCTCACAAGACGAAGGCCACGTTCCGAACCGAGGGAATGGAACCCGACTGGTGGGATCCGATGACTGGAGGCATTCGGCCCGCGGCGGTCGTGGATCGCGGCGCAGGCTCGATCTCGGTTGCACTTGAGTTGGCGCCCTACGAGTCGCGCGTGTTAGTGTTCTCACGGCGAGCGAGCACCTCGACGCAGGCCTTGCCGGTATTCGCGGGCCATCCGCAGGAGATTGATCTCAGCACCGGCTGGCAGGTCACATTCGGGGACAATGGCACACCAGTCAAGATGGACTCTCTGCACTCATGGACGGATGACGAGAAAACGCGGTACTACTCCGGGCTGGCTGCGTATGAAAAGACCTTCAGCCTTCCCGGCGACTTCCTGAGCAAAGGAGTTCGAGCCATTCTCGATTTCGGCGAGGGCAAACCCACGGCGCCTCAAGCCCCGCGGACTAATGGCATGCGCGCGTTGCTTGAAGGCCCGGTGCGCGAAGCGGCAGTGGTCACGGTGAACGGACGCCGCGCGGGTTCCGTATGGTGTCCGCCTTACTCGGTTGACGTAACCGAGTTCTTGAAGAGCGGCGAGAACAGGATTCGAATTGTGGTGGGCAATACGGCGATCAATCACATGAGCGGTCACGCGTTGCCCGACTATCGACTCCTCAACCTGCGTTATGGCGAGCGCTTTCAGGCACAGGATATGGATAAAGTTCAACCAGTTGAAGCGGGGCTGCTGGGTTCGATCCGCCTTCTCTCAAACTCGAAGTAAGGCGCTAACTTCGAGCAAGCGGCCGCGAACGAGACTGGCCAATGAAAGCCGGCATGATTCGTTCCGGCATCCGGGCCTGGCCCTGAGATCAATGGGGGCCAATAAGCTGTTGCAGAAAGAAGAATTGCCGCATAGACTGTGGCCTACACGGACAATCAATCGGCAATGATCGCATAGGAGATTGTTCCAATGCCCGACAAGACTGTTGCTCGCAACCATTCTCGCGGTGACCCATAACAGTTTCGGTCGATGACAGGCGACACCCAGCTCCGGCCAACGCGCCGGTGCAAAAATTCATAAAAAAAAACAAACGGCTCTGAAGGAGAAGGAGATCAAGATGAAAAGAACGATACGCAGCTTGGCTTCTATTGCCGTGGTGCTTTTGGCCATTTCGCTCGACTGTGCGGCGCAAGATAGTATGACGAAAGTTCTGAAACAGCACGAGCCGTACACGATTACGGTAGCGCTTGAGTTCAGCAAGAAAAATATGAATCCGATGCTGCGCGTCCTTTCGTTTGTTGGCTCCGTCGAGCCCAACGCCCATGCTACGGGCTTCCTTGTAGGAGAGGGGCTGGTGATGACCAGCTATCACGTCGTTTCTGGAAAGCTGAGCAGCGGCAAGAAGAGGTTGCTTGGATTCAAGCCTGATGACGAACTTCAGGTCAAAGCATACGTCAACGGCTGCCATGCGAAAGTGGTTAAGGTTGATGAAGAAGCTGACCTCGCTCTGCTGCGAATCTGTACATCCAAACAGGCTCAGAAGCCTACGTTCTTGACGAAACCCGGCACCGATGAGCAGCTGATTCTAATCGCCCAGCCCGGGGACCAGAAGATGGTACGCCGGGGCAAGTTCAACGGGCTTTACAGTTTTCGTGGTTACGAATATTGGTCCGTAAAAATCGACGGCCAGGACGGTTTCTCAGGCAGTCCGGTTTATAACATCAACGGCGACATAGTTGGAGTATTCTGCCTTTATGACTGGAAGCGCGGAGTCGCGTTACTCAGCCCTGGAATAAAAGCGCAGCAGTTTCTCCTGGACTACAATTCAGCCGCCGCCACCCCATAAAACCCGCAGCCGCGGATCACGGCCTCAATGAGCTACACCAGGGGTTGCTGCAAAGGCAGCAACCCTTGAGCGAGCTTCGCCACGTCCGTAATGCTCCTGGAGGGAGGCCACGAATGACACGAATGATCACGAATGATTCGTGTTAGATTCGTGGAATTCGTGTCATTCGTGGGCCGACCTTGCCCTTCCGCGAGTTAGTTTGAGATTGACCTTGGGCCATTATCTTGCGCGCGGACATGGGTCGGTCATAGACTGCTACGATTATGACAGAGTCATTGAACGTGAAGTCGAAGGAAACCTGTCGCTGGGACATGGTCGCTCTGGGCGAAGTGATGCTGCGGCTCGACCCCGGTGACGGGCGCATTCATACCACTCGCGCGTTTCAAGTCTGGGAGGGTGGCGGCGAGTACAACGTCGCGCGCGGCTTGAAACGATGCTTCAAAATGGACACAGCGATCATTACCGCGCTTGCCGATAACCCGGTCGGACGGTTGGTCGAGGACTTAATCTATCAAGGCGGCGTTGACCAGTCACACGTGCGCTGGGTGAAGTACGACGGTGTCGGGCGGGCCGTCCGCAACGGCTTGAATTTCACCGAGCGTGGTTTCGGAGTGCGCGCCGCCGTCGGATGCTCTGACCGGGGACACACCGCAATCTCGCAACTGCGGCCAGGTGATATCGACTGGGAGCAGATCTTCGGGAGCGAGGGGGTTCGCTGGTTTCACACGGGTGGCATCTTCGCCGCTCTGTCGGAGACGACTCCTCTTGTCGCGCGCGAGGCCATGGAAGCAGCGAAGCGTCACGGCACGGCCGTATCATATGACCTGAACTATCGGGAATCGCTCTGGAAAGGCATCGGCGGTAAAGAGAAGGCGCGCGAAGTGAATCGAGAACTCGCTCCATTCGTCGATGTGATGATCGGAAACGAAGAGGACTTCACCGCCTGCCTGGGCCTGGAGGTCGAGGGTCTGGACGAGCATCACTCCAAGCTCGAGGTCGACAGTTTTCGGGGAATGATTGAGTGTGCTGTTGGCGAGTTTCCGAACTTTAAGATCGTTGCAACCACTCTTCGCAACGCGAGGACTGCGAGTGTGAACGACTGGGGCGCGGTCTGTTATGCCGACGGGCGCCTTTATCAAGCGCCAACGCGAGAGGGCCTGGAGATTTTTGATCGAGTGGGAGGCGGCGACTCGTTCGCGTCCGGACTGGTTTACGGATTGATGACGGGCCGGGGACCGCAGTGGGCGGTCGAGTGCGGCGCGGCGCACGGCGCGCTTGCGATGACTACGCCAGGCGATACGACCACCGCGACTCTTGCCGAAGTAGAGCGAGTAATGAAAGGCGGCACGGCGCGCGTTGCCAGGTGAGCGACAGAATCACTTGAACTCCTGCGGGCAAGGATTCGTGTCGGCGTGCCGAATGAATTGAAACCAGGTTCGCCGGGCCTCTACTTCTTCCTGGCAACACCATCGTTGCTCGGGCCTGGATCGGGCACATTCTCTTCTGGAGTGTCGCCATAAGGGTCGGCCGGATCTTCTGACTCCTGCGCCTTCTGCGCAAGCACCAGGTGGTCGCGCATTGCGTTGCGTGCAGCCTCCGGATTCCTCTGGCGGATTGCGCGATAGATCTGTCGATGCATCTCCGCCGATTCTTTCAGGTCCCTGGCGCGTTTAACGGTCTTGCTCCGAACGTCCAACAGAATAGTCGCAACCATGTTCATCAAAGCCGTGAGTATGCGATTGCCCGAAGCCGCGGCGACCGTCTGGTGAAAGCGTATGTCGTGGACGAGATACTGCTCGGGCTCGTCGAGCGAGGCATACATTCCGGTCAACTCCTCGGCCATCGAAGCCATCTGATCACCATTTGCACGTTCCGCCGCCAATCCAGCCATAGCCATCTCGATCGACTGCCGGGCTTCGAACATTTCAGCGGCGGTGAGTCCGCGCAGCGCAACCATAAGACGCAGAGGGCTGCTATCAAGAGAAGGCGGACCATCGGCGTCCACGACGAAAGTTCCCGCCCCCTGTCTCGACTGGAGAACACCAACAGCCGCAAGCGAACGGATGCCGGCACGCAGCGTGGGTCGGCTGACCCCGAGTAGCTTTGCCAGGTCGCGCTCCGGCGGGAGGCGGTCACCTGGACGCAATTCACCCCGCTGGATCATCCTTCGAAGATGCAGTACGACCTCCTCCGAAGTCGTTCCACTTCTGTCTAAGTCAATAGCCTTGAATCTGGGTGGGGTCGGATCCGCCATGCCTTTTCGCTCGTCGCTCGGTGTTGATTTGTCGCTCACGGGGTTGTCTGAGACTCGCAAGCTTCCGCTGCCGCGATTTCGTTCCGTCACGGCTTCATCTTAGTCAATCCGGGGCCCAATGTCGAACAACTTATTCTCCAGCCGTGCGTCGCGCGCCCAGACAGCGTGTCACCGTCCTCTTGAGCTGGTAGGATACCTCGAGCGTCAGATCGATTAGCAGGGAGCTTTGACAGATGAGAGTCCTTGTTGCCATTGGGGGCGTGGTTCTTACGTTCCTTGTTCTCCTGGATGCATTCGAAGCGATTGTGCTGCCACGGCGCGTGACCCGTCGATTCAGGCTGACCCGATTCTTCTATCGAACGTTCTGGAGGCCATGGAAAGCGGCTGCGCGCCACATTCATTCAAGTAAGAAGCGCGAGAGCTTTCTGAGCTTCTTTGGTCCGCTATCGCTGCTTATGCTCTTGTCGCTCTGGGCGATCTCGCTGGTTATGAGCTTTGCGATGCTGCAGTGGGCGCTGCGACTTGGGCTGAACATCCCCCAGGAACAGGCCGGCTTTGGCACCTACGCCTACATGAGCGGCGTGACTCTGTTCACGCTTGGCTTCGGCGACGTCACGCCCAGCGAGCCTCTTGGACGAGCGATGATAGTTGCGGAGGCGGGCATAGGGTTCGGTTTCCTCGCGCTCATAATTGGCTACTTGCCGGTGATCTATCAGAGCTTCTCGCGTCGCGAGGCAAACATCTCTTTGCTTGATGCGCGGGCGGGGTCACCTCCGAGCGTTGCGGAACTCCTGCGCAGACATGGCCAGAACATGGAGGAGCTTCGTGATCTTCTGCGCGACTGGGAGCGATGGTCGGCGGACTTGATGGAGAGCCATCTTTCGTATCCAGTTCTATGTTTCTATCGCTCTCAACACAACAACCAGTCGTGGCTGACGGCCCTCACGACGATCCTGGATGCAAGCGCGCTCCTCATCGTAGGGATAGATGGCGGCCCGGCGAGGCAGGCCCAACTCACCTTTGCGATGGCTCGTCACGCGGTTGTGGACCTCTCTCAGATCTTCAATACGCCGCCGCGCGCCCCTGTCCCCGATCGGTTGTCGCCCGGGGAACTGACCCGGTTGCGCGGGCTCCTGGCGGCTACCGACATCAAGCTGCGTGATGACATCGCGGCTGATCAGAAGCTGTGTGAGCTGCGACAAATGTATGAGCCCTATGCAAACTCATTGGCCGACTACCTGTTCGTGACGATTCCGACCTGGATACCGCCCGGGGAGACCTTCGACAATTGGCAAACCAGCGCCTGGGGACGGATTTCGAGAGGGATCGCAGGTTCGCCTGTCATAGAGTCGCGCGACGAAGAACACTCTTAGGATGCGGATCAGGAGCTCCCTCAAGGCGCTCTTCGTCGATGCGCATCTTGACAACTCTCTGAAGTATTCTTTCTGACGACCCCAGCCATGTGTTTATCTTGTCGTCGATGGCTGTACTGAATCGCTCGCTCGGCGAGATGAACACCCTGGCGGGTTCACAGGGAGCCAGGTCTTCTTGCCACCTTTCAGTTTTTAGTGAGCCTCGCAGCCACGGCCACCAATTCGGCAGGCGCTACAGGCTTTGAGAGATGAGCTTGATAGCCTTCAGCGAGAGCCCGTGAGCGATCTTCGCTGCCAGCATAAGCTGTCAAGGCGATCGCCGGAATTGTACCACCTTCCTCCGGTGGTAGAGTTCTGACTTTCCCAATGAGGTCGAATCCGTCCTCGTCGGGCATGGCGATATCAGCCACCAGGAGATCGGGGAGAATAGTTCTGGAAAGGCCTGAACTGTCTGGTTCGCTATTGAGCGCTCCTTTGACTGCGACTATCGCTTCGGCGCAGCAACTAGCCGATGTCACTCTGGCGCCTGCTTTCTGAAGAGAGACCTTCAATAGCTCGCGCACATCAGGATCGTCGTCCACAGCCACCACCCAAATGCCGCCGAGAGCCTTGTCGTCGACTGCACGCTGGTCACCGGAGTTGCTGCTTGGCGTTGCATGATCAGTTGATTCCTCGGCAAACGGTAGCGTCACTACGAAGGTCGCCCCCTGTCCATTCCCAGGACTCGTCGCCAGGACTGTCCCACCGTGCATTTCTACGATGTGCCGAACGATTGAAAGCCCCAATCCCAGGCCGCCGTGTTTTCTAGAGCTGGCGAGGTCGGCTTGCCAGAAGCGGTCAAATACATGAGGCAGGAATTCCGGGCTGATGCCTTCTCCGTTATCCGACACTGTTAACCGGACCCGATCCTGATGTTCGAGGTTGATCTCTATTCGTCCGCCGTTGGGTGTGAACTTTATCGCGTTTGTTATCAGATTCCACACAACCTGCTGCAGGCGAACGGAGTCGCCGGATACAGGCCTGGATGAAGGAGCTAGCGTTGATTCAATCTGAATTGATTTGGCATCGGCCGCCGGGTGCAACGCCTCCAGCACGACCTCGACAATCCGCGAAAAGGATATCTGCTTTTGTTCGAGGTTCAGGTTCCCTGTTGTTATCCGCGAGACGTCGAGAATATCATTAACGATTTGCGATTGTGCAAGAGCGTTGCGCTTAATGACCTCGACAGCCTGATCGATGAGCTTTTCGACCCTTGGTTGTGCGCTAAGTATGTGTGTCCAACCAACTATGGCGTTGAGTGGTGTACGCAACTCATGGCCTAAAGTTGCCAGGAACTCATCTTTGCTCCTGTTGGCTGTTTCGGCATCCCTTCGTGCCTGTTGCTCCCGCACGAGCAAATCATCCTTCACCTTGTTTGCGATTTGCAGCTCAGCGGTGCGCTCAGAAACTCGCCGTTCAAGCTCCGCGTTTATCTGCCGGATCTGCTCTTCAGTTCGCTTGCGTTCGGTGATATCGCGAATCAACCAGCGTAGAGCGGTCACCTCACCTGATGGGCGAGTTACCGCCGTAACTTTGATCGCTGCTTCGAAAGCTTCGCCTTGACGCCGTCGCATGCGTATTTCGAATTCTTTGTCACAATCGGCGCCCAATAGTGAGACTCGATGCAATTGGCTTCGAAACGCATCGTGTTGTTCCTCGGCTACAAAAACGGACAGAGGCTTTCCAACTAAGAACTTCGGAGCGACGCCACAGAGTCGACCGGCCGCGAAATTGGCCTCAGAAATTGCCCCTATGGGGTCCGTGACTAAATAACCGTCAGGGGCAGCGTCGAAGAGGTCCATGTAACGTTGACGTTGCAGTTCCAGCCCCTCACGAGCCGCCTGCAGTTCTTCGTTTTGCTGACGCAACTCCTCGTCAGCGACCTGCAACTCCTCGAACGCAACCTGAAGCTGCTCGATGGCTGCGGCTGTAATATTCTCCTCTTGCGCTCGGGATCCGCTCGCGCGTTGCCGCAGCTCTTCCATGCGTTTGCGAGCGGCTCTGATCTCATCATTGAATTCGCCGCTACTCACAACAGCACTCCCCTTTCGACTCCTGTCGTCGTTATCGATTCGATAATTCGATATCGACACCAGGTTCGGGTTTCAGCAGCTCCACAGCTCCTCGAGTCAACAACAGCTGTCGGAGAACTTCGGCGCGCTCGTCAGCTCTCCGAGCACGGCGCGCAAAACGATCTGACATCTGATCCTGGCTTCTCTTTCTGCATTCGATCAGCGATCCTCTGTAGCAGAGCCACATTCTCTTCCAGGGTGCGAAGGGCGGCCCAGAGCGCATCTTCAACGGCATCCGCTTGTCCGCCGAGCAAATTCTCAGAGGAATAAGCGTGGCCGACACGACACCTGAACCGAAGCAAGCGTTCATCATCTATTTCCCACAATACGCCATGGCACTCTGGACACGTGAAACGAGAAGGTGTGCCCGGCCTGTCATATTTGTGCATCGATTCGAAATCAAGTTCGGCGATGTCAGATTCCGTTTCCAACTGTTCTGACTCAGGCCCGCCTCTTTCCTCAACCCGTTCCCTGGTAAGACGCGCCAAAACGGATGCGATACCCGACACTGGCAAGATATAGTCTGCATCCAGGCTTTCAATCGCATTGGCGGGCATTCCAGGATAGAGAGCCTCTTCAGGGTCTTGAATGATGGCGATCCCGCCTTGCTTCTTAATCGCGATAAGTCCGGCGCTCCCGTCATCAAGAGTTCCGGAAAGTATAATGCCCATTACTCTATTGCCATAAGCTCGCGCTGCCGTTCGAAAGAGGGGATCTATCGACGGACGGCGCCGGTTTTCCTTCGGGCCACGCACAAGCCGCAGGTACCCGCGCTTCACCAGCAAATGATTATCAGGTGGAGCGACATATATGTGCCCATTCTGAATCTGCTCTTTGTCCTTCGGGTGGAATGCCGGTAATGGTCCGGCTCGAGTCAGTAGTTGTGGTAGAACGCTGAAGCCATCGGGGGGAACGTGCAAGACCACAAAGACTGCCGCTGTCAAATCCGCTGGAAGATGTCTTACCAACGTGGTAAGCGCCTCAACTCCACCTGCGGAGGCTCCAATCACGATGATGTCACGAGTAGCCATAAGTCCCTTTACAGAAAACACGGTGCTGGCGCAAGAACGCTTGCCAGGGCTTCGTCGAACTGAGCTGCCGAATCAACGTTGGTGAGCGATCCGTGAATTCTACTCGGCGTCCGGGTAAGGCTATATTACCAAAAGCGCTCACGGAGATAAACTCAATCGCCGGCCCACTCGCACCGCGACCGGGCGATTAATAACTATTCCGGCTCCAGAAGTACGCGCCCAACTCTCTTGAGGTCGTCTATAAACCTCTGCATGTCTCGTCGTCGCGTTTCGTCATCGGGCGCTCGCAAGACCGATGAGGGGTGAACAGTCGCCATCACAAAAGGGGCAAGCGGAGATTCAACGAATTGGCCTCGCTGCAGGGTTACTTTGAACTGTTTTCCAAGCAGGGCCTGGGCTGCAGTTGCTCCGAGACACAGGATGACCCGCGGCTTGACTACCGCGATCTCCGCCTCCAGCCACGGCTTACAGGCACGTACCTCTATGGAGTTGGGCTTTTTGTGGATCCGACGTTTTCCGCGAGGCTCGAATTTGAAATGTTTCACCACATTAGTGACATATACTAGTTCGCGATCGATTCCTGCGGCAGCGAAGGCCTGATCAAGTAGCTTTCCGGCGGGTCCCACGAAAGGCCGGCCAGCCAGGTCTTCTTCGTGACCGGGCTGCTCTCCAACTGCCAAAAGTGCAGCGCGACGGTTACCTTCCCCGAAGACGGTTTGGGTGGCTGGCTCCCACAAGTCACATGCCTTACAATCGGCGGCCGCCTCGCGGAGCAGCCTGAGGCTCGCCCGCTTCGGAACGAGCGCCTGAGCAGAATCGACTCGCTCGCTCCGCTTGTCCATTTCCCGTCCCATTGAACCGCCCCCATGCTTTGACCGCTGAAACCGATTTCTCATATATACTGCCTTCTGGTTTTCAAGCCGGCAAGGGAACTCGCAATGATGGAATGCAGAAGCACAAGAGATGCGTTGTTACCGAACGGAACGAGATACTCTGTCCACACCAGGACGTAGCTCTTACAGTCCTTTGAACGCGTACGATCGATTCCAGGATCGGCACTGCGAAACAACCCATCGCCTCCCCCTGTAGAATTATCGTTGTTGCAAACCGGGGTAAAGCGGCTTATGATTCCCCGTGCATAGGAAAAGGTGGATCTGGGGCATAAGCGAGTACGGTCCACTTTGAATTCAGTGCCTGCGATTAGGTCTCATCGCCGCGACATTTGAGCTGTTCCTTCGCTCCCACTACTGGTTCTTACAAGCTCCCTCTGTGCTCCGCCGTTGTTGGCTCGGGATGGATAACTTTGTGACGTCGATCTCGGTCCACAAATCCGCTCCCTGAACGACGCCCCTGTTGAGACTCGCTTATCTCTGGACAGGCGGGGTGTCGCTCGTTTAAGTCCATTCGTGACGTCAAGAGGACATTGTGGACGCGGTCGAGACAAGTTCGGGAACTGCGGAGAGTAGGCGAACCCTACATTGGTTGTGAGATGAATATGGCCAAGAAATCCGAGGATGATCTACAACATGAGATTCGGGAGCCGCGGAGCCAACTCGACCTGGCCAATCAATCGAAGGCCGCGGTCGGGATTACACGCGAGGCGCCTGAGGTAGACAGCTCACTTGCCTTTGGGAGCGAAGAGACGTTCCGCCTGTTGCTTGAAGCGGCTCCGGACGCCATGGTGATTGTAGACCGCACCGGCAAGATCCTTCTGATTAATTCGCAGACCGAGAAATTGTTCGGCTATGCGCGCAAAGAGCTAGTGGGCCTTCAGATCGAGATCCTCGTGCCAGAGCGATTCCGGGCGGCCCATCCGGGACACCGCCTTGGGTATTTCGCGGAGACCCGCGTGCGGGCAATGGGCGCTGGCCTCGAACTGTACGGGTTGAGGAAGGACGGCAGCGAGTTCCCGGTGGAGATCAGTCTTAGCCCCCTGGTGACAAAAGACGAGCTGCTGGTGACCAGTGCGATCAGGGACATAACTGATCGCAAGAGGGCCGAGGAGAAGTTTCGCGGGCTGTTGGAGTCAGCGCCTGATGCAATGGTTATTGTTGACAGGCAAGGCGAAATTGTACTGGTGAACTCGCGAACCGAAGAACTGTTCGGCTATCAACGGCAGGAGCTGCTTGGAAAGCCAATGGAGATGCTGGTGCCTGAGCGCTTTCGAGACAACCATACCAAACATCGAGATGGCTACTTCGTAGAGCCCAGGGTTCGACCACTGGGCGCCGGCCTCGAGCTATTTGGGCTGCGCAAGGACGGCAGCGAGTTTCCGGTGGAGATCAGCCTCAGCCCGCTGCAGACCGAGGAAGGCATCCTGGTGAGCAGTTCCATCCGTGACATTACTGAGCGCAAGCGCTTCGAGACCGCGCTGCAGGAAAAGAACGCGGAGCTCGAGAACGCCAACCTGGCCAAGGATCGGTTTCTGGCGACCATGAGCCATGAGTTGCGGACTCCTCTCAACGCAATCATAGGATTCACCGGAACGCTGCTCTTGAGACTGCCCGGCCCGCTGACAACTGATCAGGAGAAACAGCTTCAAACTGTTCAGTCCAGCGGAAGGCATCTGCTCTCTCTTATCAACGACCTTCTTGATCTCGCGAAGATTGAATCGGGCAAAGTAGAGCTTAGACTGGAGCCCGTATTCTGCCAGAGTATCCTGGAAGAAGTTTGCACAGCCCTTCGGCCTATCGCGTTAGCCAAGGGTCTGACATTCGAGGTGGTCGATTCCAGCGAAGACCTCGTCGTTTTGACCGACCGGCGTGCATTGAGTCAAATACTCCTCAATCTCACGAACAACGCCATCAAGTTCACGGATGCAGGCGGAATTCGGTTGGAGATCGTCCAGCGTTTGTCGGAGGATCAAAAGATAACTGAGATCAGCGTATTCGATACCGGTGTCGGCATCCGGAGTGAAGATCAGTCGAGGCTCTTTCAAGCCTTCGCTCAATTGGAGCCGGCGTCCACGGTTCGTCGCTATGAGGGTACAGGGCTTGGATTACATCTAAGCCAGAAACTGGCCAAACTGCTCTCGGGACAAATCATGTTCACGAGCGAGCGAGGGAAGGGGAGCAAGTTTACCCTGGAGCTCAGGGAGGGGTGATCGATGGCAGCGCGGATACTGCTCATAGAGGACAACGCTACAAACCTGGAGTTGATGGTATATCTACTCCAGGCATTCGGCTATTCTCCCATTTGCGCTCGCGACGGTGAAGAGGGTCTGGAGGTCGCGCGGCGAGAGAGCTTCAGCCTCATTGTCTGCGACATCCAGATGCCCACGATTGACGGATTTGAAGTTGCGCTTCGGCTCAGGAGTGACCCGGCGACAAGCAAAATCCCTTTGATCGCCGTCACCGCGCTCGCGATGGTTGGCGACAGAGACAGGGTGCTTGCGGCGGGCTTCGATGGGTATGTCGCCAAACCGATCGCTCCTGATGAGTTCGTCGCACAGATCGAGCGATTCATCAGGGAGGACGAACGAGGCGCGCGCCGTTCGCCCGAGACCTTGTCGGACCATCAGGAGAAGCCGGACAGTAAACGAAGGTTGAGAATACTCGTGGTGGATGATAGAGCGACGAATAGGGATCTGGCGCAAAGCATCCTCCAACCTTCTGGCTATGACGTCGTCGTTGCCGGCGGAATGCAAGAGGGTCTTGCCAGAGCTAAACAAACGCTTCCAGATCTGATTCTGTCCGACGTCTCCATGGCTCGGGGTAGCGGTTATGAGTTCATAGGTCTGGTCAAGGAAGATCCCGAGTTGAAGGATATACCGTTCATCTTCATTACCTCAACGATGATGGATGACGCGGACAGAGAGCGGGGGCTGGCCCTGGGGGCCAACAGATTTCTTTTCCGGCCGACCGAGCCCTTAACGCTACTGGCAGAGATCCAAGCGTGCCTGACAGGGAGCCGAAGATGAAGAGCCGCGGCGCGCCACCCGAGTTGCCGCCGGGCGTGTGCAAGCACTTTCATATATGCCCCTGGACCAGGAACCTTCGAGTTGTGAGGATGAGATATTGGCTACAATTTTGATCGTTGACGACCGCCCGCTCAATCGTGAGTATCTTGTAACATTGCTGGGTTACAAAGGGTACCGGCTGTTGGAAGCCGCGGACGGCGTTGAGGCGCTGGACGTAGTACGGAACGAATCTCCCGACCTGGTTATCGCCGACATCCTGATGCCAACCATGGATGGCTACGAATTTGTCCGCCAGTTACGGACCTCCCCTGATATCGCCGCAACCAAGGTTATATTTTATAGCGCCCATTTCCTGGAGCGCGAGGCGCGAGCCCTTGCACAATCCTGCGGAGTCACTCACATCCTGACCAAGCCCAGCCCGCCTGATGTAGTGCTGAAAGTCGTGGAAGCTGCCCTGGGTATGGCCGCTAAGCCGCTGGCCCAGCCGCCGGTTGAAGAGTTCGATCGCGGGCATCTGCGCTTGCTGACAGACAAACTGTCGCAGAAGACCGATGAGTTGAGAGCAACAAATCTCAGACTCACCGCCCTGATGGAGCTGAACGAGCAACTGTCCACTGAGCGAGATCCACTTCAACTGGCTCAGAAATACTGCCACGAAGCACGCGAGATCATAGGCGCGAAATACTCGGCCGTGGGCATCCTCAATGAGGATGGCCGCACATTGCGCCAACTCTACGCCAGCGGTTTGAACATCGACACCGCGAGACGACTCTTTGCCACCCCGACTTACGAGGCGGCGTTGGGCTCGATTGTTAGAGACAGGCATTCGGTGCGATTGCGAGGTCTCACCGGGCAGACGGAAGAGATTGGCCCGCCCGGCAGCTTCCCGATTCGGTCGGCCCTCGGAGGTCCTCTCACGTCGTCAGCCCGCGTCTACGGCTGGCTTGCACTCCTGGACAAGCTGGGCGCGGAGGAGTTCGACGAGGAAGATGAACGACTGGCTGTAACCTTCGCGTCGCAACTGGCTGTTGCCTACGATAACGCGCGGCTCTATGCAGAGGCTCGCGACCATTGCGAGGCTCTGGAGACGGAAGCGTCTCACCGAAAAAGGGCGGAGGAGGCCCAGGTCCGCCTGGCCGCGATTTTGGAGGCGACCCCGGACTTTGTCGCCACCTTTAATCAGCAGGGGGAACACGCTCTCTACATCAATGAAGCCGGCCGCAGGATGATTGGCGCCGAGAGCGCAGACCTGGCAGCGATGCGGATATCGGATTTCATGCCGGGCTGGGCTTATGAGCTGGTTCGAAAAGAAGGCATACCCACGGCGATCCGCAATGGCGCCTGGAGCGGTGAGTCAGCGTTGCGTGACCGACTCGGACGCGGCATTCCAGTCTCCCAGGTCATCCTCGCTCACAAGACCTCGAGTGGATCTGTGGAATACCTCTCGACTGTAGCCCGCGACATCAGCGACCGTAAGCGGGCTGAGGAATCCCTGCGCGAGGCCGAAGAAAAGTACCGGAGCATTTTTGAGAATGCAGTAGAAGGGATATTTCAGAGCACCTTATCCGGAGACTTCATTACCGCTAATCCGGCGATGGCTCGGATCCTCGGGTTCGACTCGCCTTTCGAGTTGCTCGACAGCACGAGAGATAAAGAACGCCAGCTCCACGTCGAACCGGAGCGTCGAACGGAGATGATCCGTCTGCTCGAGCTGAACGGAAAAGTCGACGGTATGGAGATCTCTCTATACCGCAGGGACGGCAGCCGAATTCTGGTGTCGGAGAGCGCGCGGGCCATTCGCGGCATCAACGGAAGCATCCTGTACTACCAGGGGATCATTGAGGACATCTCCGAACGCAAGGACCTGGAGCAACAGCTCCTCCAGGCGCAGAAAATGGAAGCGGTGGGGAGACTGGCCGGCGGCGTCGCCCACGATTTCAACAACCTTCTGACTGCCATCATAGGTTATGGCCAATTGTCTCTCGCGAACGTAGCCGTCGACGATCCAACCCACACCAACATTCAAGAGATCATCGCCGCCGGCGAACGCGCAGCCTCTCTTACGCGTCAACTCCTTACCTTCAGCCGAAAGCAGGTTCTTCAGCCGGCCATTGTCGACCTGAACAGGATAATCTCAGAAACAAGAAGGATGCTCCAGCGCCTGATAGGCGAGGACATCAGCATTGTAAATCTGACCGACCCCTTGCTCGGCAGCGTGAAAGCCGATCCGGGGCAGATCGAACAGGTTATCCTCAATCTCGCAATCAATGCCCGCGACGCCATGCCTCATGGAGGAAAGCTCACGATCGAAACATACAACGCCGAGGTCGACGAAGCCTACGCCTGCTCACATCCCGGAGTAGCTCCGGGTCCCTACGTGGTGCTGACCGTCACCGACACTGGGTGTGGAATGAACGCCGACGTGAAGTCCCACATATTCGAGCCCTTCTTCACTACGAAGGAGGCGGGAAAAGGCACTGGTCTCGGGCTGTCGACGGTGTATGGCATTGTCAAGCAGAGTTCCGGCGACGTGGTCGTTTTTAGTGAACCCGGTATGGGAACGAGCTTTAAGATCTACCTGCCCAGGTTGGTCGACTCCTCGGTTCCAGAAGTACGAAGCCGCGAAGACGACTCTATCCCGCGGGGATCCGAGACCATCCTCCTTACCGAAGATGAGCAAATTGTCCGCGAAGTGGCGTCGCACGTCCTTCGAGAACTGGGCTACACCGTACTCGAAACATCCGGAGGAAAAGAAGCCCTCGCTGTCGCGGGGCAATACATCGGCAAGATTGAACTGCTGTTAACGGATGTCGTGATGCCTGGTATGAACGGTAACGAATTGGCCGGCCGAATCAAAGCAATGCGCCCCGATACCAAAGTCCTCTTTTGTTCGGGCTACACCGACGACGCTATCGTGCACCTCGGCGTGCTCGACCGCACCATTGCTTTCCTGCAAAAGCCATTCGCCCCCAGCTCGCTGGCCCGCAGGGTCCGCGAAGTGCTTGATGAGTGACTATCCCATCTCATTAACACCCCACTTCAGAGACCGTGTGAAAAGTCGGGCAAACAGCGAATGTAGTCAATCGCACAGCGCGTATTTGGCGCGTGACGCGTTTTCCACAGGAGCCAGGTGATTCCTGGTCACCGCTTTTCATCACGCTCAGACTTTTCACACGGTCTCTTCAGTGGGGTGCTTGTCCCAGCGCGACGACGGGGGAACCGTTTTAACGGTTTCCCCCGCACGGTAGCCACCGGCTTTCGCGACAAAGTCTGAACGAAGATTGAGCCCACGTTGCGCGGATCGGAAACCGTTAAAACGGTTCCGCGAGCTCCGTTGCCCCGCCAGACACCCCACTGAAGTGGGGTGTTAATAAGAACGGATGTTACCGCCAACGTGAGGCCCACCTTTCATCGCACCCCAAGTGGCAAGTGACAATTTCGCAACCTTGACGCACGAAAATCGCCTATGTTAGCTTGCCAGTTCGTTGCCGTCTGGCTAATCTCGATTGGGTGGTTGACACGGCCATCCATATTGAGACCTCTGGAACCACAATGCTCAAGCGCACACCACTCCACGACGCGCATGTTTCAATCGGAGCGCGAATGGTCGATTTCGCGGGATGGGAAATGCCGGTGCAATACACCGGGCCCATTCCGGAACATCTGGCGGTGCGTACCGCCGCAGGCCTGTTCGATGTCTCGCACATGGGAGAATTCGAAATCACCGGCTCAGACGCTCTCGCTCTGATCCAGCGACTCACCACCAATGACGTCTCCAGGCTTCAAGACAACCAGGCGCAGTATTCGACACTTACCAACGAGCAGGGCGGCGTGATCGACGACCTGTTGGTCTATCGCATCAGTTCTGAATATTTCCTGCTGGTCGTCAACGCCGGCACCACGGATAAAGACTTCGCATGGATCACAGGAAATGCGGATACCGATCGTGTTGAGATTCACAACACCAGCGCCGCTTACGCGCTGCTTGCGCTTCAGGGCCCTCGCGCGGAGCGCATCCTCCAGGGCCTCACTGATCATATGCTCGATCGCATACCTTACTACTGGTCCCAGAAGGTGAAGGTAGATAACATCGAATGCCGTGTCTCGCGTACAGGATACACGGGAGAGGACGGCTTCGAAATCTTCTGCGACCCGGACCGCGCGCGCCACATCTGGAATCGGTTGCTGGTGACCGGTCACGATCTGGGGATTCTGCCCTGCGGGCTGGCGGCGCGCAATACCACGCGGCTGGAAGCTGCGTTCAGACTCTACGGACATGATATGGACGATTCGACCACTCCTCTCGAAGCCGGACTCGGGTGGGTGGTCAAGCCCCCGAAGGGTGATTTCATCGGGCGCGACGCGCTCGAACGCCAGAAGCGCGAAGGGCTGAAGCGCAAGCTGGTCGGCTTTGAAGTACTGGACCGCGCTCCGGCACGCGATGGGTATCCAATCGTGATCGGCGGCCACGAGGTTGGACGAGTCACTTCGGGCAGTCCAGCCCCGTTTCTGAATAAGAACATCGGCCTGGCCTATCTGCCGATTGAGCACTGCGCCGTTGGCACCGATATCTCGATAACTATTCGAGGACGGGAGGTCCCGGCGCGAGTTGTCGAGACGCCGTTTTACCGTCGAGCCAGAAAATTTGACTAAGCATGGAGAGACATGATGGCAAACGCCCCGGAAGATCTTAGCTACACCAAGGACCACGAATGGGTTCGCGTTAAGGGTGACCAGGCGACTGTCGGCATCACCGATCACGCCCAGAATCAACTCGGCGACGTGGTATATGTTGAGTTGCCAAAGGTGAACGACAGCTTCGAGGCAGCCGAGCCCTTCGGCTCGGTCGAAAGCGTCAAAGCAGTCAGCGAGATCTATATGCCCGTCGGCGGTGTCGTGGTTGAAGTAAACGAGAGCCTCAATGATTCCCCTGAGCAAGTCAACGAGGACCCTTATGGCACCGGGTGGATGATCAGAATCAAAATGGAGAATCCTTCACAGGTCGATGCGCTCCTGACTGCGGCCGAGTACGAGGACTACATCAAGGAAGAAGCCTCGGAGTAAGCCTTAAAATGAGATATATCCCGAACTCGCCTGACGAGCGCAGCGCGATGCTCAAACAGATCGGCTGCGATGGAATCGAAGACCTTTTTGAACAGATCCCTCAAAAGCTAAGGCTTAATGAACCCCTCGGCATCGGTCATCCCGTAAGCGAACCGGACTTACTGGCTTACTTTAACGAACTAGCATCCAACAACGCTTCCGACTATCAATCGTTTCTCGGCGCGGGCGCTTACCCGCACTTCATACCGGTGGTCATCGACCCGCTGATCTCGCGCGCGGAGTTCTTTACCGCATACACGCCTTACCAGCCCGAGCTCAGCCAGGGAACCCTCCAGTATATCTTCGAGTTCCAGACGATGATCTGCCAGATGACCGGCCTGGAAGTTGCCAACGCGTCTCTCTACGATGGTTCAACCGGAGTAGCCGAGGCCGTGCTGATGGCTAACAGAGTGACGCGACGCGACAAGTTCATAGTGGCCGACACCCTCCATCCGCAGTATCGTGAGGTAATCTCGGCCTACACTAAGAACCTGGGAGTGACAACTCAAACCGCCGCGCACAGCGAATCGGGCACCCTCGATTTGAACTCTCTTCAAATCGACAAACAGACGGCAGCGGTTGTCGTTCAGTCGCCGAACTTCTTCGGCTGCATCGAAGATCTTCAAGCAATTGCCGACGCCGCTCACGAAGCAGGGGCCTTGCTGGTGGTGGCAATCTCGGAAGCCATGAGCCTGGGAGCGCTGAGACCGCCCGGATCCTGCGGCGCCGACATCGTCGTCGCGGAAGGCCAGTCGTTTGGCATACCGCTCAGCTACGGAGGTCCCTATTGCGGTCTGTTTGCAACGCGCGACAAGTATGTCAGGCAGATGCCCGGCCGGCTGGTGGGTGAAGCCTACGACGACCAGGGGCGGCGGGGATACGTGCTCACATTGTCGACCCGAGAACAGCACATACGGCGCGAGAAGGCGACGTCGAATATCTGCACCAATCAGGGGCTGTTCGCGCTGATGGCGACTGTCTACCTGGCTACCATGGGCCGCCATGGAGTTCAGGAAGTTGCACACCAGAATCTGCAAAAGGCTCACTATGCGGCCGCCGAGATCGCAAAGCTTGATGGTTTCGAGTTGAAATTCAGCGCGCCGTTCTTCAATGAGTTTGTCGTGCAATGTCCGGGCCAGGCGACCGAGATCACGCGGCGGCTGCTCGATAGCAAAATAGTCGGCGGAGTCGCTCTCGAAAGTCATTACCCGGAGCTAAAGGACTCGCTTCTGGTGTGCGTGACCGAGACGAGAAAGAAGAAGGCGATCGATGCGCTGGTAGCAGCCCTTGACCAGCGATGACGAAGCTATAGATCTGAAATGGGAAAAAGCAGGATCAA
>DASYSA010000237.1:0-22276 GCA_036003885.1 Blastocatellia bacterium
GGTAAATGTCGAAGATGTCGAATCTCGCCGCGTGTTTGCCGAAGGCTTCATCGTGAGAGAGCTCTCACGCGCGGCCTCCAACTGGAGGTCCGAAGAATCCCTGGAAGATTACCTCGAGCGGAACGGGGTGCCCGGCATCTCGGACATCGACACTCGTTCGCTCGTCCGTCACATCCGAGAGCGAGGATCCATGCGTGGATGCCTTTCGACCCGGTCTTCAGACGAAGCGGCTGTAATCGAGCGAGCCCGCAACGCACCGGAGATGCTGGGTCTGGACCTGGCATCAGTGGTTAGCTGCAGCGAGCCGTACGTCTGGACCGACGATCAGTCGCACGCATACGGATCTCCAAGTCAGTTGCACCCTGCGCCTCGGCGAGGGTCGAGCGATCAGTTCGAGGCTCGCTTTGACGTCGTCGCATACGACTTCGGTCTCAAGCATAACAGCCTTCGCAGCATGGCGGCGCTGGGGTGCCGCGTAACAGTGGTACCCGCGCACACGTCCGCGGCAGATGTAATCACCTTGAATCCCGACGGCATATGGCTGTCCAACGGACCGGGTGATCCGGAGCCGCTCACCGATATCGTCGACAATATCCGGACGCTTATGGAGCGTTTTCCGATGTTTGGAATCTGCCTGGGCCATCAGCTGATGGGGCTGGCCCTTGGCGGACGCACTTACAAACTGCCCTTCGGCCATCACGGCGGCAATCAACCGGTCAAAGACCTGACTACGGGGCGGGTCGAGATCACCGCTCAGAATCACGGCTTTGCAGTCGACGCCGAGTCGCTGCCTCCTGATTGCGAGATCACTCACTTCAACCTCAATGACAATACTGTTGAGGGCTTCAGGCATCGGAGTCTTCCGCTCTATTCGGTCCAGTACCATCCGGAGGCCGGTCCAGGCCCTCACGACGCTTCGTATTTGTTTGATAGGTTCGTGGAAATGATGGAGAAGAATCGCTGACGACAGATGACTCACCGCTGAGCGTCGAATGTCTCTCGAATAAAAGCGGTAACCGAATCCAGGTACCGATCTCCCACAAAGCCCGAGACGTCGTGACCGGCGTCCTGCACGATGATCAACCGTTTGGGCTCATTCGCAGCGTTATAGAGCACGCGGCTCTGCTCGACGGGAATTACGTTATCGTTCGACCCATGAGTTATCAACACGGGGCAATGTACGGCAGCCAGCTTGCGAGCCGACTCAAAGCGATTCTTCGCGAGGGCGAAAAGCCATCGGGGATCCCAGGGCAACATGACTCGAGCCATATCGCGCGCTGAACTCGGTCCCGATTCGAGTACTAATACCCCGCAGGCTCGTCGCGAGGCCAGGTCCGCCGCCGCAGTCGTACCGAGCGACTGCCCGAAGAGCACCAGCCGCTCCGGATTCACGCCGCGTTCCTTTACCACGTAATCGTAGGCGGCGTCTGCATCCGCATTGAGGCCGCTCTCATCGGTCACCTCGCCTTCGCTTCTGCCGTAGCCCCGATAGTCGATCAACAAGACATCGAAGCCTCGCGACGCAAGCGCCGATCCAATCCAACCGACGTTGGTGATGTTTCCGGAGTTACCGTGAAAGTAGATGATCGTCGCCCGGGCCGTTCGTTCTGCCGCCTTGACGAACCAACCATGCAGATGCTCGCCGGCTGCGGTCGCAAACCAGACATCATCCGCGTCTGAAGGCAGTTTCCATCCCGGTCCTTCAGTGTACCGAACGGGGTGAAATGTGACTCCTGCTTCGTACTGGCGAAGGGCGAAGAAGCCTGCCGCTGCCATCAAGACAATAAGGATCGCTGAGAGTCGCAGCAGCCTGAGGAGCGCGTTGCGGTAATTGCTCCTTCCCGGTGTCTCGCGTGAGGTCATCACCAGAGTCTAACGCTGCTTCCGGGTTTCGGGTTTCGGGTTTAGAGTTTCGGGTTTAGAGTTTCGAGTTTAGGGTTTCGAGTTTAGGGATTAGGTTTTTGGTTGGTGTCCCTGTGTACTCCCTCTCGAAACTCGAAACCCAAAACTCGAAACTCGAAACCCTCCGCGTGGGGTTACTTCACCAGGTGGTATGCAGTCTGCCGCTTCAACACCCATGAAATGCGGCCCGATCCATCCAGCACGGCATCCTCTTCCTGGCCTACCCACAACTCTTTACCTCCCCATTCGGGAACGGGCGTAGTAGCTTGCAATTCGATCGAGAACCACGAGTCCGGCACGAGTGAAACGTCCCCACGGCCCGGCACCCCCTGCTGACGGTCCCATAGCCCTATCAGCGGGCCTGCGCCGTGGCCATGGTCGCCTATGGGGTGAGTGTAGATCGTCCCGTTGATCCCCGCGGCCTTCATCGCCGCCAGCGTGTCGGCAAGCACTTCGTTGCCGGAACGCCCCGTGCGCATGCGTTCGAGCAACAGATCCTGAAGCCTGTTAGCGTTCGCGAGCGCGAGCTTGATGCCTGCCGGAACATCCCCCTCGCCTTCCCGCAACACGTAGCCCATCTGCTGCGTGTCGGTGTTGAGCCTCATCGCCGTGATGCCGAAGTCGACGTGCAGCACATCGCCTCGATCGATGACCACAGGAGCGTCCTCCGCCAGCAGGTTTACTCCGGTCTTACCCGGCTTCTGCACCCGAACTGAGGGTTGAAACCAGGTGCCCAGACCCATGTTGTTCACCTGCTGCCGTAACCACCATACAACATCCTCATTCGTGGTCTTGCCCGGCTTGATGACTTCGTTGGAGAAGGCTCGCGCGATGAGCAGGTGCACCGTCTCCATCATCTGCCGATAAGCCGGCAGCATTTCGGGGAGGCGGAGCTCGATGTATTCCAGAGCGAGGTTCTCTGCTCTCACGATGCGCTTCAGGTATTCGGGTCCAAGCGTCGACTCAAGCTTCTCGCGCTCACCCGACGATAGCCCGTCGGCGAATGCATGGGTATGCGAAACGTTGATTGCGATGGTGGCAGGCTTGCGCTCTTCAATCAGCTTCTTGAGCAGG
Source organism: Blastocatellia bacterium (assembly GCA_036003885.1). Taxonomy (GTDB): domain Bacteria; phylum Acidobacteriota; class Blastocatellia; order UBA7656; family UBA7656; genus DASYSA01. The sequence goes on from DASYSA010000237.1 coordinate 2,977, forward strand.
ACCCATTGGCCCTCGCCATAAATTTCGCGACCTTCGATTCCAGTGTCGCGATAGACGGTATAAAGTCCGCCATTTGAACCGCCACCCAGCGCCAGTCGCTCGATTCCGCTCGCTTCGCCGCGATCGAAGAAGACGTAGATCGTCCGGCGGCGCGCCGCGAATACGGTAGGCGAGACCAGCGAAAAGAAGACCGGATCCTCGTTGTACTCGCGGCAGATAACCAGCCACATCTGAACGCCGTGCTTTCGCATGAGCCCGGGCAGGAAGCGTTCGAGTCGCAGCTTGAGCCACTGTTGTTGAATCTCAGCCTGCTCGCGAAGAGGCGGAAGCGGCTTTGGCGCCTGAGCAAGAACAGGCACGCTGACGAGAACCACCGAAATAACGAGTTGACGCACGCACATTGCAATCATGTGACTCTCTCTCCTGGTTGTCGAAGGCAATTAGAGGTCGGACCAGCTGCGAGATCATGCTCTTGACTCGCTCCACGTTACGCGGCGAGCACCCCCTCTCATTATCACCTCACTTCAGTGAGGTGTAATGAGATGTGAATCCAGGTGTTGATTAGACCCGACGCCGTCGCGACCTTTTGATTGCACTCTACTTGCCTTCAAGGATTCGGGTAGCGGCATCCACCTGGGCGGAGAATCCCTGCAAGGCCGCGCCGGCTCGCTTCATCTGAGGCTCAACTTCGCTCCACAGCTTCTCCTCTATTGCCTCTCGAACACCAGGTATGGTCTTCACCCCGTAGCCCGTGTAGAAGCCGGGAGCGTATACCTGGTGCCTGAACCACGGCCGCCGCGGGAGTCCCTGCTCGTCGGTGAGCTTCCTCTCGGATCTGTACAGCAACTCATTCAACGACTTCAACTGCTTGACCTGGTCTAACCCTTTCGAGCGCGCCTTGCTCAGTGCCTCTTCGTAGCGGCGAGCGCTTTCGACCAGCGACTTCGAGGCCGACTTGAGCGGCCCAAGATCAACTGGTTTAGGCGAGCCGCTCTTCGCCGCAAGCTTGTCGAGTTCATCGATATAGCGATTCACTGTTTCAGCCATATTGGTAAACTCAAACGGCAGCACATCCGCATCAGCCATTCGCATCACCACGGTCCCATTGAACCGAGCGAGGGCGCGGCAGAATTCGAAGCTCCCATCCGAAAACTTCGTGTACCAGGCGAACGAATCGTATATCGAGTGGTAGATCCCTCCGCCGCTTTCGCCGCCAAACCCCGTGTCGAGCGATGCGATGCCGAGGTGCTGAAGAAATGGCGTGTAGTCCGAGCCTGAACCCAGGGCGCCGATGCGCAGGTCTGTGCGCTCCTTAAGATCCTTCTTATCCTCCTCCGTCCTCGCCTGTTGTATGCGCCGCTGCTTGAGTGACTCGAGCGCCGATTTGTTGCTGTTCGGGTCCTGCACGTCGCGGGCTACCTCGTTGATGAATCGTTCGAGCGTGTGCGATCCCCCCGCGTTGAGCCAGCCCTTTCCGGTGCTGTCCGAGTTCAAATAGATGACGGCCTTCTGCTTCAGCTCATCCTCATGAGTCTCCACCCACTCGGTCGAACCCAACAGCGCCGGCTCTTCGCCATCCCAGCCGCACATGATAATCGTGCGCTTTGGCCTCCATCCTTGTTTCAGCAACTCACCGAGCGCGCGGCCGACTTCCATTACCGTCACCATACCGCTCACCGGATCGCTGGCGCCGTTCACCCACGCATCGTGATGATTGCCGTATACGATCCACTCATCCGGATAGGTGCTCCCGTCTATTCGCGCGATGACGTCATAAAGGGTGTGAAGCGACCAGTCGAAGGCTAGCCTCAGATGAACCCGCGCCGGACCGGGGCCGACGTGATAAGTGATCGGAAGCGCGCCTCGCCACTGTTCAGGCGCGACCGGTCCAATCAGAGCTTTCAGAAGGGGCAGTGCATCGCCATATGAGATCGGCAGCACCGGTATCTTCATGATGACGTCGGCCTCATCGCGCGAGAGTCGCCGCGCCGCCTTCACGGCCCCCCAACCCGGAGTGAGCGGGTCGCCGGGGTGAATCGGCATGTCCATCACCGAGCCGCGCTGCACGCCCTGTTCAGGCCTGAAGGGGCCTTCCGGAAAGACGTCTCCCTGATAGTAGCCATCGTCTCGCGGGTCTGAATAAATGATGCAGCCAATCGCGCCATGCTCGTAGGCAACCTTGGGCTTGATGCCGCGCCAACTCGCGCCATAGCGGGCGATGACGACCTTGCCTTTCACATCGACGCCCATCTTCTTCAGTTCGTCGTAGTCGGCGGGCGTTCCGTAGTTGACGTAGATCAGTTGCCCGGTCACGTCGCCGTCGGCCGAATACGCGTTGTAGGTCGGCAGTTGACCGGCGTCGCTCGAGTCCGGATCTTCGGCAATCGGCGGCTCTTTGAGTTGAGCGGTGAAGCGAGTCGGCTCGATCATCTCTAGAAGGCGTTCTTTCGGTGTCGGGAAGAGAACGTCGAATTCCTCGAGTTCCGCGTGGAAGCCCCATTCGCGAAACTTGCCGACAATGTACTCCGCGTTCTGTTTGTCGTAAGCTGACCCCACGTGATGGGGTTCGGCAGACAGTTGTTTCATGTACTCGCGCAGCAGGTCAGGCTTGGGAATCGCCCGCATGCGATCTTCCCATTCGATCTGGGTCTTAGCGTTCGCATCGGAGTATCCGCGCAGTGAGCGACCCCCGCCATCGCCTGACTGTGCGGCGGCAGAGGATGCGAGAAGGTTGATGATCAGGAGCAGAGATACAGCAACCCTTGTTATTTTTTCAAGAGTGTGGGACGGCATAGGTTTTTCCTCCTGGATTTGAGCCGGAAGTATATACCAGGAAGGTGTCAGGGGTCAGGGGCCAGGTGTCAGGGTGAGGAAAGTGTCAGGTGCCAAATGTCGGGGTCAGGTAGCCAGGGATCACGGGCCAGGGCTCAAGAACCCAGGGTCAGGCGTTAGTAGTTGTGAGGTCAGGCGTAGGGCCCTTGGCGATGGCTCATCTAGCAAGTGATCCGTGGCCCCCGACCTGACCCCTGCCCTCCGACACCTGACACCTGCTCCAAAGTAACTGTTGCTCGCCTTCGCGTGTCGAGTTATCCTACCGTCACCTGCCCCTCTTTTAATGTACACACACACAGATCGGAGATAGGAATGAGTCGCTACAAGTTGACACTGAGCCTGGCGGTGGTGTGTCTTGTTTTGGGTTTCACTGCAATCGCTCAGCAACCACCTGCCGCGAAAAAAAGGAGTCCGGTTCTGACGTCGGAGGATCTCGCCAAGTCACGAAGCCAGATCGGGAGCACCGTCGTCCTGAGTGCAGTCGAGCCGAAAGAATGGGTGAAGTACACTCCGGGCGGTCTTCGTCTCTCACTGGATCTGCCTGGCGGACTTGATCCGATCGAGGTGCCGATGCCTGACTATGTGCTGAATGAGCTGCACCGAGACTACGGTGACGCCAAGTCTTATGCCGGCAATACCAATTTCCTGGCAGTCGACCTGCTCTATCTTCCCAGCAATAAGCCATCGGTGAGTCCTGCGGACCTTAAAATCACGGCTGGCCGGTTTATGAAGCTCATTTCACTTGCATTGGACAGCAAGGCCACGTACACCGCCGAACTGACAGGAAAATCCAAAGTCTCAGTAAAGGGAACCTATACAATGGCCGGGGAAGCCTACGAATTGTTGGGCACCATGCAGTCGAGGGGAAAAGAGATATGGCTGGTGACTTCGGTCTTTCGCAAGTCTGACGACACGGCTCACAGGATTGCGCTCCGCATCGTTGGTTCAGCGACGATGTATTGATCCTCAACAAGCGGGGCGAGAGGCGGCCCGCTTGCCCGCCCGCTCAAGAGCGTGTTCTAGTCGGCGAACGCGTCACGCGCCAGCAACGCCGCGCCTATGATCCCTGCATCCTGCCCTAACTCGGCGGCCACGATGCGGCAACATGCGAACGCGGGCGCTATGGCAGAGTTTTTCACCTCTTCGCGAATCGGCCCCAGTATCAATTCTCCCGCAGCCATGACGCCGCCACCGATGACGACGACTTCTACGTTGAGGAGGTTAACAATGCTCGCCACGGCCAGGCCCAGGAATCTGCCCGTCTCGCTGAGCACGGATCGCGCCAGCTCATCCTCTTCCATGGCCGCCTGGACAACTCGTTCGGCCGTGAGCGTTCCTTCCATGTCGCTGGCGAGCCGGGAAATCGAGAAGGCAGGGTCGCTGAAGAGGCGTTCTCGAACGCGGCGCACGATGTTAGGTCCTGATGCCAGCGTCTCAAGACAACCCGTACCGCCGCAGGCGCACTCGAGCCCCTGGAGGTCGAGCTTGTAGTGGCCGAATTCGCCGGCGAACCCCCGACTCCCCCGCTGAAGCTGCCCGCCCAGAATCAAACCGGATCCGATCCCGGTTCCCATCGTGATGTAGAAAACATCATCGACCCCGCGAGCCGCCCCTCGGCGCCATTCACCGTAGGCCGCCGCGTTGGCGTCATTGTCAAATATCACCCGAAGTCCGGTCGCTTGCTTAAGGTCCGAGAGGAGATTGAATCGAGAGAGGTCAACCAGATTCGGAGTGACCTCAATCCGTTGAGCGCGTTGATTGACCAGACCCGCCCAGCCAATTCCAGCGCCAATCACTCTGCCATTCGCCTCGCTTGACGATTTGAGACTGTTAGTAATCTCGATCAGCTGATCGACGAAGACCCGGGGATTTCGCACTTCCGCGACAACCCGGCGTTGCAACAGAATGTTGCCCTCTTCGCCAATCACAGCTCCGCGTATGGTGCGGCCGACATCGAGCCCAAGATAGAGTTTTGGAACCGCCATAGGAAGTTCTGAGTGCTGAGTGCTGAGTGCTGAGTACTGAGTGCTGAGTTCTGAGTGCTGAGTGCTGAGTGCTGAGTGCTGAGTGCTGAGTGCTGAGTGCTGAGTTCTGAGTGCTGAGTGCTGAGTTCTGAGTTCTGAGTTCTGAGAGTCGAGCTTCTCTGGACTCAGCACTCAGGACTCAGAACTCGGCACTCTCTTCTCCGGACTCAGCACTCAGGACTCAGAACTCGGCACTCTCTTCTCCGGACTCAGCACTCAGGACTCAGAACTCGGCACTCTCTTCTTCAGTCTGCTCAGCGCCCATCGCGCCTTCGCCCGAACGCCTTCATCCTCGTCGTTCAGCCGCTGTTGCAGAGCCTCGAGCGCGCTCTGGTCGCAGATATGACCCAGCGCTTCAGCGGCAGCAAATCGAACGTTGCCGTTGGTGTCCTCCAACAAGCCGATCAACCGGGGCACCGCCTTAGTCTCTTGTAAGCGCCCCAGGGCAAGAATCGCCTCGCAGGCGACGAACTTATCATCCCCGCCAATCAACTCCATCAGCACCGGCGAGATGCTGCGATCGCCGATCAGGCCAAGCGCCTTGGCCGCAAATCGCGCGGTCATGTACTCTCCCTCGTCCATCGCATCGTTCAGCGAGTTGATGACCGGACCGGTTGCCTGCTCTCCCAGTTTTACGATTGCCTGAACCGCTTCTGCCTTCACCTTCAGGCTTGAATCGCGCAGGGCTTCAACCAATATCGAAAGCGCCCGTGGGTCGTGCGAGAACTCTAATGTGCGTACGGCATCCAGGCGAAAGTTCTCGTTCTCATCCTTCAACAACTGCGCAGGGTCGGCAGCCACCTGTGCCCCGGAAAGGCCTGCCATTATGTGCTGCGATATACGGTCCTGGATCTCCAGCACGTCCTCGGCTGCCGCGTCGATCTTCTCACTCCAGAGGATGCCTCCTCCGGCTGTGTTGATGAGTTGCGCGGTAACTCGAAGACGTCCGCCCGCCTTCAGGAAGTTCCCCATCAATAAGACATCGACTCCCAACTCCGCTCTGACCTGAGCAGGGTCGATCTGTTGGTTCTGGTACCTGACCACCGAACTCGACGGCACAACGACTACTGACGACGAGCGCGCCAACTCGGTGATCAGGCTGTCGGCCAGCGACATGCCGTAGAAGTCCGACTCCCGGTCACCGCCCAGGTTGCGGAAGGGCAACACCGCCAGGTTCTGCTTCGGCGCGCTGGTCAACGAGGTCTCCTGAGGAGCGGTATCGCGCGATAACGAAGTTCGCTGCTGACTGGGATGCGAATCAACCAATGGCTCTCGCGAAAAGAGATGTTGCACAAATCGCCCTATGGAGCCGATCCTAGTCTGTCTCCTTTTGGGAGAGATGAATGGAACGGTGATCCCGTCGGGAAGGCCCTCGCTTGTAACGCGAAGGGCAAGTGTGACCTGGTGAAGGTCCTCGAGCATTCGCTGCATAGACTGATAGCGGTCGCTCGGCTTTCGAGCCAGCGCGTGATCTATGATCGCACTCAAGTCGGCGGGCAACCGTTCGTTGACCTCGGACGCCGATTTGTGGTTATCGTGCAACAACGCGTGCATTATCTCGACCTGCGACTGTCCCTTGAACGGCAGCACTCCGGTCACCATTTCATAAAGAACTATGCCGAAAGAGTAAATATCCGTGCGATGGTCGGCCCGTTCGCCGCGTGCCTGCTCGGGCGACATATAAGACGGAGTGCCCAATGGGGAGCCCAATCGAGTGATGTCCTCGCCGGCCCGCCCCTTGTCAACCATCAGCTTTGCGAGTCCGAAGTCAAGAACCTTTGCCTGGCCGCGAGGACTGATGATGACGTTGCTCGACTTGATGTCGCGGTGCACTATTCCCTTTGCGTGAGCCGCGACGAGGGCGTCGGCTACCTGCAATGCGATCGACAACGCACTATCGAGTCTTAGCGGCTTGCCTCCAATCACTCGTTTGAGCGTCCTGCCCGGGAGATATTGCATCGCGATGAAGTACTGTTGATCCGCTTCGGCTATTTCAAAGATCGTGCTGATGTTAGGGTGATCGAGTGCGGATGCGAGGCGGGCTTCTCTGAGGAATCGCTTGCGGGATTCTTCCTCCGCTATTAAGTCGGGGGAGAGCAGTTTGAGTACCACTGTACGATCGAGTGAGGTGTCATAAGCCTTATAGACCCTCCCCGTCCCCCCACGACCCAGTTCATCCTCAAGGCGATAATGCGAGATCGTCTTGCTCATATCACGGCGCGACACCAGGTGTCAGGTCTCAGGTGTCAGGTGTCAGGTCTCAAGTGTCAAGGGTCAGGTGTCACGTGTCAAGTGGGAGGTGCCAAGTTCCGATGTGGCAAGGTGCCGTGGTGTTCGAGTCAATGAACCTCGCCTCGCACCCTGACACCTGACACCTGGCACCTCACACCTATCCTTGTTTCCCTATTTCCTGAATGAGCGTAGTCAGCTTAAGCCTGTCGAGCTTCTCGAGAGGCAGCGAGCAAAAGAGTTCGATGCGCCGCTGCAGCAGGAGCGCAGCTTTTCTGAATTCCTGGAACTTCTCGGCATCGGTACCCGTTGCGAGCGCCGGGTCAGGAACTCCCCAATGAGCTACGATGGGCTGGCCGGGCCAGAAGGGGCAAGACTCACGCGCGTTATCACAAACAGTGATAACGAAATCAAACTCGATGTCCTTATACTGATCCCACGACTTACTTCGGGCCTCGCTTGCATCAATGTGGTAGAGCTCGCTCAGCACCCTGAGCGCGAACGGGTTCACGGCCCCGGTCGGGTCTGCGCCCGCGCTGTACGATTCAAAGCGATGCTTATCAAGTCGCCTGATGAGATATTCACCAAAGATGCTGCGCGCCGAGTTGCCCGTGCAGAGAAACAGGATTTTGAAAGGCTGCGTGTCGGACTCGACCCTCATTTGTGCGTTGTCCTTTCAGTTCCGCGGCGGCTCACGCTTCTCGTTATCAGGTTCCAGGTGCCTCGTGTGAGGTGTCAGGTGTGAGTTGCCAGTTGTTTGTGTGTGCCAACCGCAACAAAACCGCACTAACTCCTGACACCTACCGATCGGACTGACACCTGACACCTCGCACCTGACACCTAGCGGCCGGCCTCTGACTTATGCAGAGTGTACTCATAGAGCTTAGCGGAATCGGCGTCGATGAAGGTGATTCTCAACTCGGTAGCACTCGCTTCCAACACCGAGAAGCCGTACGACGACTTCGCGAACAGAGATCGCGGCCCGGGCTTGATGGGTCTGATGCCTGCGCCTCCTCCTCCTGAAACAAAGAACTGCAGGTCGCCCTCAGGCTTCAAGTGCTGCATGTCGTGATCGTGGCCCGCAAGGTAGACGTCCGCCCGCCCCTTGAGCACCGGCAGCAGCCTGGCGATCAGCCCCGCGTTATCGCCATGCTGGCCCGCCGAGTAGATCGGGTGATGACCGTAGACCAGCTTCCAACGAGAGCGGCTCTTGTCGAGCTCTGCTTTGAGCCAGATCAGTTGGGCCTCGGACACCTCATTGGTGTCGAGCGCAAAGAATTGCACCGGTCCCGCTGTGAACGTGTAATAAGGCGCGGGCATACGCCAGCTCGGGCTCTGAACGGCGTAGAGAATTTCGGCGGCCGGGCTGTCAGGGTACCCCCAATCGTGATTACCCATCGTCGCATAGAACTTGATGCCCAGCGGATTGTAGAGATCATCCCACCAGGTCTTCCATCGCGGATCCGTGGGACTCTCCATTCCCAGGCTGTAGAAGTTGTCGCCAAGCGTGATCGCAAAATCGAAACTCGACGTCTTGTGATATCCGAGCATCGTCGCGGCAACCTTCTTCTGAGCGGGTGTCCCCGTGCCGTAGTCTCCAAACGCAAGCACGCGAATTGGCTTGTCTTCTGGCTTCAACGAAAAGACTGCCGGCGGCACTCGCATGAAAGCCGGCAACATCGTCCCTCGAACAAGCGAGGTCCACCGCTCGTCTTCGGCGTACAGGAGCCGCAGACCCGCATCATCGCCCTTGGTGCGCGCGAGATCGATTCGACGCCTGAGCAATTCGCGCATCTCGAGGCTTCTCTGACCGCGCAATCGTTCGAGCGCGAGCCTGGCAACCCCGACGTCGGGATCGGTCGCCGTGTGCCGCTCGAGAGCCTCGCGAACTCTCGGGTTGGAGAGTCTGCCCAGATTATCTATGATCACTAAGCGAACCCTGGCCGACGGATCGACCGAAAGAACCGCCAGCAGAAACTCCATCGCCCCGGCAGCGTCCGCCCTGGCTAGATCGGTGGCCAATTTCGCGCGCTTTACCTCGTCGCTTTCACCGATCAGTTCCTGACCCTTTGCACGCAACTCAACCTTGAGCGTATTCAACTTTGCAGCATCGATTTGAACTGTGGCGGTCCCATGTGCCGACTGGCAAGCGGCACTGCCGGCGAGCAACAAGATCGAAAGCACCACGATCAAAGCATGTTTCATCGCTTAACTCCTGTCAGTCTTGATACGCGCAGATTACAGTTTGAGTAGCAGTTTAGCCAGCAGGTTTCGTCCGAACCCTCGACAATATGAAAAAGAAGTCCGGCCCCATACACATCGTTGGAGCCGGACATGAATGCTTGGGGTAGTGTGAGAACTCAGGTGCCGAAACATGAGGACCCGATATCGAGAGTGCTCAAGACGACAGCCCGAGCACTCTCGACATCGCAACAATCTAGAAATTGAATCTGAGAGCGAACTGGATCTGGCGATTGGTGCCAAGGCCGACGGTGCGCTCGACTGTGCGGTTGAGCACACCGAAGGCGCTGCCTGCCAGGGCGCCCGTGAACGGTTGACCCGGTTGCAGCGTCACCGCCGTGCCTGTAGCGAAGGTGCTGGGCAGTTGCGCGGGAGGGTTGGCGAAGTTCGTCAGGTTGAAGATATTGAACACCTCCGAGCGGAACTCGACGTTGGCCGATTCGGTGATCGCGAACTTCTTGGATACGATAAAGTCAGGTTGTATGAACCTCGGCCCGTGGATCTGATTGCGTACGAGATTGCCGAACGTGCCGGGCTTGGGAATCGCGAAGGCTGCCGGGTTGAGGATTGCGCGATCCTTATTGAGAAACGGATTAACCCCTGGAATCAGGTCGGGCCGGCGAACGTTGCGCGAGTTTCCGCCGCCCGGTGTGTTGATGATCGCCGTGCGTCCTGCTCCCGGCCCACCGTAGAAGATACCTGCCGCGTCTACATAGAGGATATCGGGGCGAGTAATCTGGACGGGGATCGGCAGACCACTGCGAATGTTAACGATCGTGCCTACGTCCCAACCGCCGAGCAGCCTTCTGCCGATACCAGAGAGATTCTTGCCCCAGGGCAGCGTGTAGACCGCGCTGACGTTAAACGTGTGGCGCACATCGAAGTTGTTGTAGCCATCATCGTAGTCGAAGTCCACCGTCTTGCGGGCGATGTTGCCCACGGTCGAAGCCTCATTCGAGCCGGCCGTGTTGCCGAAGCTGCGTCCGAAGGTGTATTGCGAGTTGAGCGTCAAGCCATTATTGAAGCGGCGCGCCAGTGACATCTGAAACGCGTTATAGTTGTCGTGCCCGCCGCTGCGTTTGTAGTCAATCTCCGCAAATGGGTTCTGCACGGTCGGATTCTGGCCCGCACCGTTTTCGGTCACGATGGAGAATTCGCGGATGATGATGGCCGCATTGGCCGGGTTTACGTTCGTCCGAACCTGCGTGATCTGATTGGCCACACTGCGCAGGAAGAGATTGCGTCCCTGGCTGCCCACGTAGGCAAGGGTCAGCACCATTTTGTAACCCAGTTCCTGCTGGAGCGAGGCCGAGTAGGAGAAGATCCTTTCCGGCACCTTATAGTTCGCCCGATCGTAAGCGCGCGGCTGGTAAGAACGATTGTTGGGATTGTTGTTGAAGTTGGCGATGATCGTAGCAATGTTGGCTGGAAACGCGTTGCTCACGTTGCTCAAGGTCGAGCCGATTCGGTCCGATTCGATCGGCTGAATCTGATCCTCGGTCTGGCCCGGGCCGTAATTGATGCCGAAGCCGGCCCTGATCACCGTCTTGCCGCCGCCAAACCACCCCGTACGGGCGGGACCGGGCGACCATGCGAATGACACGCGCGGCGCGAAGTTCGTCTTCACCGCCTGATAAACAGTCGTGTTCGAGGGCAGGATGATGCCCTTGTCAATATCAAAGACCACCTGGCGATTCTTGTCCTCGCGCAGCGGTGTGTAGTATTCATAGCGCAGCCCGTAGTTGACGGTCAGATTCGGTTTGATCTTCCACTCGTCTTGGGCGAAGCCGACGTAATACTCCTCCTTGGCGAAGCGGTTGCCCGTTACTCCACCGTTGAACGGGCTCGGTGCGCTCAGGTCGCCGTTGTACTGCACGGACGAAGCGGTGTTCGCCAGGAAGTTCGTAAGATTGGCGTAGGTGTACGTCGTACCGCCCAAACGATCCGTATAGACGCGGATGAAACGAATCTCCCCGCCGAACTTGAGCGAATGGCTGCCCCTCAGCCAGCCAAGACTGTCCATCAACGCAATAGTGTATGGGGTGTAGGGTGCGCCTCGTCCGTTCGTTGCCGAGTTGAGACGGAACAGCCCTCCCGGAATGGAGAGCCCCGCTGAATTGCCCTGCCCGGGAATATTCGCGAGAGCGACGCTGCCGGAAAGGTTGATCGTCACCGCCGAGAGGTCAATGCCGTTGATCGTGGGAGCGCTGCCCGCCACGCGAGTATAAGCCGAGTTGTATCCCAGCTTGAATTCGTTGACCTTGGTGCCGCCGATGGTCGTTTGCCATGCCGCGACGCCGTTTTGCGGCACGTAGTTGTAAACGGCGCGCGCCCCGGAAACGTTTTGGGGTTGATCGTTGTCTCCCTGATCGCGGAAGAAACGCGCATAAAAAGTGTTCGCCGGATTCGCCCTGTAGTCGAAGCGCAACGCTCCTGAGTTTTCATTGACCGGATTGCTACTCTGCAACTGGCCAATGTCGAAATCCGGGCTGGAGGATGGATCTGTCACAATACGGGTTGCGCCGGTCGCGAGAAACGCCCCTTCACAGAGCGGCCGTACGGCAGCGACGGCTGAACCGCAACGCGAAAGCTTAGGAACACCTTCCACTATGTTGATGCCCGAACGCAGGCGATAGCCTTCGTAGCTGCCGAAGAAAAAGAACTTGTCTTTGACAATCGGCCCGCCAAAACTCGCGCCGAATTGATTTAGCCTTAGCGGCGATTTGAAGTCACGGTCGAAGAAGTTTCGCGCGTCCAGCTTCTCGTTGCGCAAGTATTCGAAGACCGAACCGTGAAACTGATTGCCACCCGATTTGGTCACCACGCTGACCTGCCCACCGGTACCTGTGCCGTACTCTGCCGGGTAGCTGTTCGACTCTACGCGGAACTCCTGCACGTTTTCCAGGGACGCCTGCAAACGGAATGGCGAGGCGATTTCACCGTTCAGATTACCCGGCGAAGAGTCAATAATGGCCGAACCTTCAACGCCATCGTAACGAACCGCGTTTTGTTCCACGGCACGCCCACTGAAGCGAATGTCGCCGAAGGTACCGGAACCACTGTTGAGCGAGCCAGGTGCTTGTAAGTAAAGTTGTGACAATTGGCGGCCATTGAACGGCAACGCCTGCACTTCACGCGGCGTGACATTGACGCCAATGCGCGCGGAGCTAATATCGATCCCAGCTCCCTCGCCCGCGACGACACTCACTGTCTCGCTAGTCCCTGCGGGCTTGACCTCGAGATCGCTGACCAGCGCCTGGCCGACAAGCAACTGCAGTCCTGTCATTTCACTTTGTCCAAACCCGGATGCGACTACCCGAATCGTATAGACCGACGGCTTGAGATTGGTGATCACGTAATATCCCTGTTCGTCGGCATCGGCGGATCGTTCCTCTCCCGTGCGCTCATTCTTGATTGTCACTTTAGCGCCGGGTACCACCGCCTTGTTCTGGTCATGTACGGTGCCGACAATGCGACCGCTATCGCTCTGAGCAATCACATTTGGCTGCAAGAAAAAATGGGCGATGAGCACCAGCGTCAGTACGGCCAGAGTCTTCGAATAGGGCTTCGTCCTGCCTCGATGAGTCATTAATGCCTCCTTGAAAGTTGCGGAAAGTGCGGATCAACACGACCGGATAAAACGTCGGTCTCAGGTCAAAAGCCAGCTACCCGGGCTCACGCCCGTTGGCTTAGGCCATTCAAAAGAGGAGCCTAGCAGCTGTCAGTTAACAGGAAATGAAGGTCGTATGAACATTCTGTGAACAGCAGCGACTGACGCTTCTCAAACTTTAGCAAACAATGGGAACCCAGGAGCGCTTTCCGTTAGTCGCGCGGTCTTCGATTCTCTTTACCAACTCCAGGCCTGCCAGTCGCTGAGACTGAAGGATCATATCCTCAAGGATCCCATGCCCTTAACGCCGGGCGTTCTCATCTGGCGGCCGCGATCGTGCGGCACAAAGCTCCGAGCCCAGGCGACCAGCAGAGTGTCATCGGAGACACCGGCCTGTCCGGTTTGATCCCTGAGAGATTCCATAATCCCTATGTACTCCAATACCTCTGAGACTTCGGTCTCGGTTAGCGTATCAGCCTTGCTGAGAAGCAACTGTCTATTGGTCATTTGCCGTTCCTCGTTCTTTTTTTGTCATTTTTCGTTCGCTGACCGGCCCCCGCCAGAACCCGGGTGTGTCCCCAGCCGCGGCCCATCGCCCGGAAGGCTAAACCAGCAAGGTTAGCTTTGTATGACCTTGCTATTAATTTTGCGTGACTAATGGGACAGGGATCTAGGATCTAGGAGCTAGGTGACAAGTGCCACGACATCGGTAACAGGTTGATGTGCCACGACATCGGTGACAGTTCTTTGAAAACTCATTTTAGGTAGACTTCACGTTCTGGTTTTGATTTAAGCTCGGCAGCTTTTTGTGAAAGGAACTGCCGATGAAGAAGAACCCCAAGCGCGACAGGGAACTGGCGATCAATCGCTACTTGAACGGGGAGAAACCGGCGACCATCGCGAGGTCTTTGGGTTACTCTCGAAAATGGATCTACAAGTGGATCGAACGGTACGAGGGAAGGGCTGATGGTAGCGATTGGTGTCGAACCCGAACGACTGCTCCGCATAGTAATCCGTGCAAGTTGTCCAAAGAAATGGTGGAGACGGTAAAGCTGGTTCGCATCAGCCTCTATAACGAGGGAGTGTTTAGCGGAGCCCAGGCAATACGAATGGAACTCGAAGATCTGGCAGTTAAACCGCTGCCTTCCTTGCGCACGATTAATCGAATTCTCAGTCGAGAGGAACTGACGCATCGACGCATTGGACGGTACGCACCCAAAGGCAAGGAGTACCCAAAACTGGTTGGGCGTTTTGTTAACGAAGTCCACCAGATGGATTTCGTCGGTCCGTGCTATTTGAGTGGGCCGCTTCGATTCTACAGTTTGAATAGCGTTGATTTGGCTACAGGCCGCTGTGCAATCAACCCGGTTCTGAATAAGGCTGGTCAGAATTCGGTAGACGCTATCTGGTCTATCTGGTGCCGTTTGGGGTTTCCTCACCACCAGCAAGTTGATAACGAGGCGGTCTTTTATGGTAGTCAAAGACACCCACGTGGAATGGGAAACTTGATCAGGCTTTGCCTCCTCAACGACGTCGAGCCTTGGTTTATACCGTTTGCAGAACCGTGGCGCAATGGAGTGGTTGAGAAGTTTAACGACCACTACCAAGCGGGGTTCTTGCGAAGAGTGGTTATGAAAGAAGAAGAGGATCTGCGCCGGGAGTCGCTGTTGTATGAACACAAGCACAACACGCGTTATCGATACACCAAGCTGCAGGGACAAACTCCTCAGGCAGCACTGGAACACAGTCGTGAGACGATCCGCTTTCCTGACTCGACGACGGCGCCAACCTGGCCTCTGCCGAAGCCTAAGGTGGGTCGTTATCACTTGGTTCGTTTCATCAGGAGTGACGCTATTCTCAATGTCTTCGGAGAAAAGTTCAGGCTGCCGCCAGAAGCGACGTATGAATACGCTGTAGCAACTGTGGACGTCGCCAAGCAGAACCTCACTGTGGAGGTTGGCGGAGCCACCATAGCCTGTTTCGACTATCGCCTCCGGTGACCGGTGGTGTTGGGCAAAGTTGTACGGGGCTACTCCAGTCGCCCTTCGGGCTCCTTTCGTAGCCCCGTACAACTTTGCATTGAGATAATGTGTAACCAATGTCATGGCACTTCTGGGTGTAACCGATGTCGTGGCACTTGAGACCTAGCTCCTAGCTCCTAGATCCTAGATCCTTCCTCCCCGATGTCTTCGTTCCAGAGTTCGGGGTTCGCCTTGATGAAGGCGCCCAGCATCTCGATGCATTCTTGCGAATTGAGATCAATGACTTCGATGCCGCTCTCGCGCAGCCAGTCGACTGCGCCTGAGAAGTTCACTGACTCTCCAACTACAACCGTCCCGATCCTGAACTGGCGAATGAGCCCGCTACAGTACCAGCACGGTGCGAGCGTCGTCACCATTATCTTCTCGCGGTAGCTTCGTTGGCGGCCGGCGTTGCGAAACGCATCGGTCTCGCCGTGAACTGAAGGATCGTTCTGCTGAACCCGACGGTTGTGCCCGCGGCCCAGAAGATTGCCGGAGCGATCAAATAGAGCAGCGCCGATCGGTATGCCGCCTTCTGCCAGACCAAGGCGCGCCTCGTCGATTGCAACCCGCAGCATCGCGTGATAATCGATCTCGTCGCTCATTCTGACAGCTCAACGAGTACCGGGGAGGTTGAACCAGCCGCGAGTGAGATAATCACTCAATGTGAGGCCCAACAGAAGCAGCAGCCAGAGGAAACCCGCCGCTACGACAACCTGAGTTAGCTTCTTGCTGTACTTGATATGCATGAAATACAGGATCACCAGCATCGCTTTGGTGACCGCGATTGCGAGAGCCACGACTACGTTCCACTGGCCGAGGTCTATTTCTGCGACCGCTACGGTGGCAAATGTGAGCACGATCAACGCGCCAAAAATGAGGAAGTAGGTTCTTCTCGAGACAATGTGTTCAGCCATGCACGCCACCTTTTCCAACCTGCGCGCCAATCAAGTAGAGCAGGGGGAAGAGGAATATCCACACGATGTCAACGAAGTGCCAGTATAGGCCGGTTAATTCGACCGGGGTGTAATACTCGGGTGAAAAGCGGCCGCGCCATGCCTGTCGCACGAGCACCGCAAGAATCCCGATCCCGATGATCATGTGCAGTGCGTGCATACCGGTCATGCCGAAGTAGATCGAGAAGAACATCTGCCACTCATAGGTCTGCGGGCCGGCGTCCTCAAAGGGGAGTCCGGGAACGAGGCCGTGGTCAAACTTGGCCTTGTACTCGAAGAACTTGATCACGAGGAACGTCAAGCCGAGCGCGATGGTCAACAGCAGGAAACGTACCTGGGCTGGCCGCTTGCCTGTCTGAGCCGCATGGACGGCGAGCGCCATCGTCAAACTGCTGCCTATCAGGACCGCCGTATTGATTGCGCCCAGCATCACGTCGAGCTGGGCGCTTGCGGATGCGAATCCTTCTGCGTGGCGGCTCCTGTAGATCACGTATGCAGTGAAGAGACCGCCGAAGAACATAACCTCGGTCATCAGGAAGATCCACATCCCGAGCGTGCCCGCCTCGCGCTGCTGCTCGAGATTGTCGAAATGATGTCTTAATACGGTCTCAGTCGCAGCCAACACTCACCCCCTGGCAGGATCTAGGATCTAGGATTTAGGATTTAGGATCTAGGAAGGAGGATCTAGTTCGCATTCCCCATCTAGATCCTAAATCCTAGATCCTAGATCCTAGATCCTGCTCGTGTCTTCTCCGATCAGGCCGACCACGTCCATCTCCTCTCGCGGCCTGAACTCATAGGCCTCCCACGTTACTGTCGGCGTCTCCTCGAAATTCTCGGGCGGCGGGGGTGATGCCGTGCGCCACTCCAGCCCCGTCGCCGGCCACGGATTGTTGGTGGCCTTCTTGCCGTACCGCGCCGACCACGCCAGGTAGATCATTGGGACGATGTATCCGACTCCCAGTACCGAAGCCCCCGCCGTCGACAACACGTTCAATACCTGAAACTCATCCGCGTATTCGTGGATCCGGCGCGGCATACCCTGATAGCCGAGGAGGAACTGCGGAAAAAACGTTAGATTGAAGCCAACGAAGACCAGCAGCGCTCCGAGCTTGGCCCAGCCTTCCGGATACATGCGACCGCTTATTTTGGGCCACCAATAGTGCAGCCCTCCCAGATAAGCCATCACCGTCCCCCCGACCATGATGTAATGGAAGTGAGCGACGATGAAGTAGGTGTCGTGCACGTGAATATCGAGTCCGAGCGCCGCCAGAAAGAGACCGGTCATCCCGCCTATGACGAACAAGCCGACAAACCCGAACGCATACAGCATCGGCGTATCATACGAGATCGAGCTCTTGTATAGCGTCGCAATCCAGTTAAACACCTTAACCGCCGACGGAATCGCGACGAAGTAACTCAAGAACGAAAAGATCATCCCTGCGTACACCGATTGTCCGCTGGTGAACATGTGATGGCCCCAAACCAAAAAACCCCATACCGCGATGGCCAGACTCGAGAACGCCACGAATCTGTAGCCAAAAATGTTCTTCCGCGAATAGGTCGCTATCAGCTCGCTGACGATTCCCATCGCCGGCAAGATCATGATGTAAACCGCCGGATGCGAGTAGAACCAGAACAGGTGTTGGAACAGAATCGGGTCGCCGCCCAACGCAGGGTTGAAGAAGCCGAAATGAAAAAGCCTCTCGAGCGCGACCAGCACTATTGTGATCGCGACGACCGGCGTACCGAGGATCATTATCAGGCTCGTCGCGTAGTGGGACCAGATGAACAACGGCAGCCGGAACCAGGTCATCCCCGGTGCGCGCATTGTGTGAATGGTGACTATGAAGTTCAACCCGGTCAGGATCGACGAAAAGCCGGTGATGAATATCCCGACTGCGGTCGCTATCACATTGGTGTTCGAATAGACCGTGCTGTACGGCGCGTAAAAGGTCCAACCTGTATCGACGCCGCCGGCGATGATCGCATAAAGAGAAAAGCTCGCGCCGATGATATAGATGTACCAGCTCAGAAGATTGATGCGGGGGAACGCCAGATCGCGAGCGCCGATCATCAACGGAACCAGGAAGTTTCCCAGGACGGCCGGAATTGCCGGGATGAGAAAGAAGAAGATCATCACTATGCCATGCATAGTGAACAGCTTGTTGTAGGTCTCCGCCTGAACCAGGTCGCCCTTCGGCGTCAGCAGTTCGAGTCGAATGAGAACGGCGAACGCTCCGCCCAAAAAGAAGAAGAGTGTGATCGATGCAAGGTAGAGCAGACCGATGCGCTTGTGATCCTTCGTGAGCAGCCACGACTTGATGCCGTAGCTGACGTTCAAATAGTTGACTCGCGTCTCAACCGGAGCGGTTGGTATTGAAGTTGCTGTGTTCATCTTGGCTTCCTGGTCGGCTCTTGCGCGGGTGCTCCGGCGGCCCCGCCCGACTGCACCGGAGTGAGTGACTTGATGTAGGTGACAAGCTGCAGCAACTGCTCTTCACCCACCAGCCCCTGGAATGTTGGCATCACGGGTTGATAGCCCGCGACTATCTTTGCCTTGGGATTCAGAATCGACTCGCGGATGTAGTTCTCATCTGCGATCAGCTTCTGACCGCCTTCCAATTCCACCGTCCTCCCGAACAGTCCATCCAGCACGGGACCTCGGCCGCTCCCATCGCTGCGATGGCAGCTATTGCACGCCAGACTCGTGAAGACTTTCTGTCCGCGCACCGCCAGAGACTCTTCGCCGCTTCCACCACTAAGCCAGGTTTGATAGTCTGCCGGGGTCATCACCTCAACCCACCCGATCATTCCTGAATGTTTGGTGCCGCAGTACTCCGCACAAAAGAGGTGGTAACGCCCGGGCCTGGTCGGTTCGAACCAGATCGACGTGTAACGGCCGGGCACCACGTCGGCTTTCAAGCGAAAGGCCGGCACGTACACCGCGTGAATGACGTCTTCAGTAGCCATAGTCAGCTTTACCCGGCGGCCGATGGGTACGTGCAGCTCGTTTATCTCGCGCTGGCCATCGGGGTGTTCGAACTTCCACATCCACTGCTTGCCGACCACGTACACGTCGAGCGCGTCTTCGGGTGGACGGAACACCGCGAAGTAGACGCTCGCTCCCCACACGAAGATCACCATCACCATGATGAATGGAATCACGATCCACACAGACTCGAGTTTCATCGACCCCTCGATGGGTCGCGGATACTCGTCTTCGGACCGACGGCGGTACTTCAGCGCGAAGAAGATGATCAGCGCGGTGATAAGCACCGAGAAGAAGATCGTCAGCCCAACCAGAAACGTGTACAGATCGTCTACCGTGCCGGCTACGGTGGAAGCCTGATCGGGTGCGAATGGTATGAAAGCCAAACTCAAAAT
>DASYSA010000238.1:0-8337 GCA_036003885.1 Blastocatellia bacterium
GTCGGACTGGGAGCCATTTCCAGTGAAGAAGCCGAAGGAGCCCGGCTCGAAACTCTGCAATTTGTTAAGCACGAGGCAAAGGATGATCTTGGGCTCAGCTACTTTATCGACTACACGGAGCGGTTTGTCGAGGAGCGCTACGGCTGGCAGGCACTCGCTTCGCGGACGCGTCTTAACACAACGCTGGATATGCGTCTTCAACAGGTTGCCTATGATTCGGTGGCGCACAATGCGGAGCGGATCGATCGGATGATGGCAGGCAAAGGCAAAAGGCGGTCGCCGCCGCCGCCCGTTCAGGCCGCGCTTGTGGCGATCGATCCTCATTCGGGAGAGATTCTGGCGATGATCGGCGGGCGCAACTATGACGAGAGCCAGCTCAATCGCGCCACTGATGCCCTTCGCCAGCCGGGCTCGACATTCAAGCCTTTTATCTACGCGAGTGCCTTGAGCCGGCGATCTCACACCGCTGCGACGCTGCTCTCTGATCGTCAGCAGAGTTTCAGCTACGACGGTGGTCGATCCGAGTACAAACCGACAGACTACGGCGGAGGGTTCGGCGACAGAGATGTAACGCTCAGAGAGGCGCTGACGCGATCCTTGAATGTTCCGACCGTACAACTGGCCGAACAGATGGGAATTTCCACGATCGCTGATTTTGCCGAAACTTGCGGACTGCCTAAACCGCGTTTGTATCTGTCAACGGCACTGGGCGCCAGCGAGGTTGCGCTGCTGGATCTTGCCGCTGGTTACACGACGTTCGCTAACGACGGTACGGCGCGCCGCCCGACGCCGGTCAAAGGCATTTGCTGGCCCGAAAAGGACGACTCTGAGCCGGTCCTGACCAGGTCGGCGCGGGCACTGTCGCCTCAGACAGCGTTCCTGATGACCGACATGTTGAGAGCGGTACTCAACGGAGGCACCGGGTCGCGCGCCAGGACGCTTGGCTTCAAGGGCGATGCTGCAGGCAAGACTGGAACTTCTCGCGACGGATGGTTTGTAGGCTACACTCCCAATCTTTTATGCGCGGTATGGGTCGGCTTCGATGACAACAGAGATCTCGGACTAAAGGGATCCGACTCGGCGCTGCCGATCTGGGTCGATTTCATGAAACGAGCGCTGGAGATCCGTCCCGACCTCGGGGGCGCGTTCACTCAACCGGGAGGCTTGACGAGCGCGTTGATCGACCCAACGACAGGCCTGCTGGCATGTGACAAATGTCCGAAGTCCCAACGAATGCTATTCCTGTCCGGAACGGAGCCGCTTGCGATGTGCACTCATGATCTGCCCGATGAACAAACCCTGGCAGCTTCTCAAGAGTCGGAATCTACCGCCGCTCAAAGCGGCGATGATGAGATCTCCGATGAAGTGACTTTCGAGGTATGCGCAGAGACTGGACTCTTACCATCGTCGGATTGCCGAACTCTGAAAAAGAGGACAGTGACCTGGAAGGACCTTCCGATTGGCACCTGCAGCCCTGATCTTCACCACAAAGCTGTGCTGCCTCCGGATGACAAGCACCCATAGCAGCCTTTCCGGGCGCTTTATGAATGGGACGTTCCAGTAAGGGTCTGCAGCGACAATAATTGGACTCCAACTCTCGGCTCAGGATCCCTGTGATTGACAGTCGTCAATGTATCGAAGACGGCGCTGAAATGATACACACCGTAGTTGGACCTGTAGTGGAACGCGACACAATCTACGAGGAATAGACTGGCATTATTCTTGCAAAATAGAATCCTGCGAAAAGATCGGAGAAGGATCTGCACTCGTGGCAGGTATTGCCATCCGCGTGTGCCTACTTGCCCGATTTGCAACACCGATAACAACCAACGAACCGCGGAGGAATACTATGAGAAGCAGAACAAAGCAGATTGTCTTAACGGCACTACTCGTCGCGATGACGACAACAGTGACGAGTTCCGGTCTGACTGCATCGGCTCAACAACGGTCCTATGGCGTAAGTGAAGTGGAGGTCGACCGACTGCTAAGCCGCATAGAGACGCGCTGGGATCAATTTCGGCGGAGCCTCGATTCGGATTTCAACCGGACCCGAACCTCTGACAACATGAGTGGTCAATTGACGGCGTTTGAAGTCGCCTCGCGGCGCCTTCGCGAGCGGTTCCGACAACGCAGCGATGGACCGAGTGATGTCAGGGACCTGTTGACGCAGGCTGGTAGTATTGATAGGTACGTACGAAGCCGGCGAGTGGACGGTCCGGTCACGCAGCAGTGGAACTTGCTTCGATCAGATCTCGACTCACTCGCCCGTTACTACAGTGTCTCATGGAGCTGGGACGACCGGACTGATCAGCGTCCCCCTGGCGTAAATGAGGTGGAGGTCAACCGACTGCTGTTCCGGATGCAGGGGCGGTGGAGCCAATTTCGGCGAACCCTCGATTCTGATTTCAACCGGACCCGAACATCTAACAATCTGAACAGTCAATTGACGGCGTTCGAAGAAGCCTCCAGGCGTTTTCGCGAGCAGCTAAGACAGCGGAGCGAAGGGCCGAATGACGTCAGGGACCTGTTGACGCAGGCTGGGAGTATTGATAGTTACGTGCGAAGCCGTCGCTTGGACGGACCGGTCACAACGCAGTGGAACTTGCTTAGATCAGACCTGGACTCACTCGCCCGTTACTACACCGTCGCGTGGCGCTGGGACGATCGGACCTACCCGGGTTACCCAGGACAGGGTAACCGCGCAGCCAATATGCTAACGGGAACCTATCGCCTGGATCCTTCCCGTAGCGATGATATCCCGGCGGTCATCAGACGGGAAACGAGAAGTCTCCCGCAGCAGCAGCAGGAGCGTCTCGCGCGACGGTTGGACTCTCCTGAGGCCTTAGCGATCGCGCGGCAGGGCCGCAACATTACGGTTGCGTCGTCGCGCGCTCCTCAGGTCACTTTCGAGGCAGACGGCCGGACCCGCACCGAACAAACCCCGCGAGGCCGCACCGTCAGCGTGAGCGCCGCTCTCCTCGGAGATCAATTAGTCGTCAGTCAGACGGGAGAGCGCGGAAATGAATTCAAGGTAACTTTTGATCCCACAGACAATGGTCAACGGCTCAATGTTACGCGCCAGATCGACGTAGAGGGTCTGAGCCGACCGGTGCTGGTCAGAAGTAGCTATGAGAGGACTTCAGAAACGGCTCAATTCGATATCTATAGGGAAGTCCCCTCGCCGGTTCCGACACCCGGGGTCGGCGACTTCGTAATGCGGGACGGTACGCAACTGATCGCGAGGCTTAACGAGCCACTCGACACCAGCCGGGTTCGGCAGGGTGATCGCTTCAGCATGACGATACAGTCGCCACCGCAATATGCCGGAGCCGTGATTGAAGGTTACGTAGCGCAAGTGACGCGATCCGGCCGACTGACTGGGCGTTCCGAGCTCGCACTCAACTTCGAGCGGATCCGTCTTCGGGATGGGGCGAGCTACCCCTTCGAGGGTTACATCGAGAGCGCGAGGAGTCCAAACGGGGAGACCGTTCGAGTCGACAACGAGGGAGTCATCGCTGAAAGGAACGGTCAGACGACGCAGACCCTCACTCGAGGCGGGATAGGTGCCGCTCTTGGAGCGGTAATTGGTGCAATCGCCGGTGGCGGAAAGGGTGCCGCTATTGGAGCTGCACTCGGCGCAGGAGCGGGCGCGGGGTCGGTCTTTATCCAGGGAAGAGATGATCTCTCGCTGGCAAGTGGGACGGAGTTTACAATACATGCCAACACGCCCCGGTATCGAGGCGACTCCGGCAGATAGAAGCGCGAGGGGGCAGAGCACGGCTCTGCCCCTCTTGCTCTTTTGTGACTTCTACAAACCTGGCTCGTCGGAGTGCGCCACCGGGAAGATCATCGAAGGACTCGATCTTCGAGTGGGCTGGCATAAGACGAAGATCGGAGGGGGTATATGCGCAGATTTTCAATTGTCCTGCTGACCTCGGCCCTGATCCCACTCAGTGCAAGCGTTGCGAAAGCCGCTGATCTACCCGGAGAGTTCAAAACCAACGCTGAAGAATGTCAAATGCAGCCTGCGACTCCAGTGGCCGCTTCCACGACGATGGCGAAATCGGCTTCTACTGACGACAAAGGTGCGAGCGCAACCGTTGGTCCAAACCAGCCGGCGATCCCGCTGACGCCACGCCGGAAGTTTAACTACTTCGCTCGAAGCTCTTTTTTCCCACCTGCGCCATATGCTTTATCTATCTTCTCGGGGGTCTACGGAGAAGCGACCGACAAAGATCACCATCGACACATGAGCACGGGAGATTTCCTCGCGGATTCAATGACCCACGCAGCGCGCAGCTTCGCCTTTCGTGCAACAGCAAACTTTTTTGAGAAGTTCGCCTATGCCACCGCCTTTAAGCAAGATCCCCGGTATTTTCGTTCCGACAGGAAAGGTGCCGGCAGGATAGCGTATGCGATCGGCCAGGTTTTCGTTACTCGCAGTGACGGTGGCCAAAATCAATTCAACCTCTCTTTCTTTGCCGGCGGATTAACCGCGGAGGCCGTATCCAATGCATGGACCCGGCCGGAGGATCGGAGTCTAAGCAGAACAATGAGCCGGTTTGGAACGCATATTGGATATAGGGCGCTATCCAATATCATGAAAGAGTTCTTCGGTAAACGTTAGGTAGTGGAACATGGTTGTGTTCTTCAGGGGCGACAGCAGCAATGTCGTCCCAAATTGTTTTCATCTTTCTCCTCGTTGCAAGTTGACTTTTGAAATAGTCCGAACAATAATCTGGGCCTACCACAATTTGGTAGATCTTCTGCGAAGACGGAGGAACGGAATGGCAATCACGATTACAGCGACCAAGGAAGGACGTATTGGAAGGCCCGCGGTAGAAATCGCTTTTGATCCGGGCACGAAACTCGACGAGATTCTGGCCGCGCAGAAGCGAGTATTCGCGGATAAGAGGCTCGCGAAAGCCATAGGCCTAAAGTTCTGCGAAGGCTGCTACTCGGGTCTAGACCTTGATATCAAGCAGAAGTACGAGAACCAGTTCTGAGAGCGAGATCGCGTCCGCCCCGAAGCTCGGCGTGGGTCTTCTTTTCAATCCCTCACTGCCCGGCTTTGTTGACGCGCACTCGGAATCGTTCGACTACCTCGAAATCATCCCGGACCGCGAATGGCTCGACCGCGGCATGAATTCCACGCCTCGGTATTCGATTCTCGATAAGTCATTCGCGCTTCTCCGCCGTGTCCGCGAGGGCAAGCCGATGGTGTGCCACGCCATCGGGCTCTCGATCGGCAGCGCAGCGCTGTTCGACACGGGGCACGTGGAGCAGATCCGCTGGCTGCAGGATGAGCTGTCCTTCGCGTGGCACAGCGATCACCTCGCTTTCGCGCGCCTTCCGCAGGGTGAGCGTGAGATGCATACAGCCATCGCGCTGCCTGTGCCCTATGATCTGGAGGTCCTGCGTCTGCTCACCGAACGAGTCAAACACATCACCTCGACTGTGCCTTGCCCGTTCCTGCTTGAAAATAATGTATACTACGTTGACGCGCCGGATCAGGAAATGAACGAACCGGAGTTCCTGAACCGTCTGTCTGTCGAGTCCGGCTGCGGCATACTTCTGGACCTGCACAACGTCTACGTTAACTCCCGAAACCACGGGTTCACTCCGGAGTCATTCCTCCGCGATCTGGATATGTCCCGAGTCGTTGAGTTGCACATTGCCGGTGGGGACGATCTGCTGGGATTCTACACCGACGCACATTCCGGCCCGGTGGCCGAGCCGGTTTGGGCGCTTCTCGAAGAGACCTTGCGCGCGGCTCCCTGGATTCGAGCTGTCACCTTCGAATTTCACGAGTCCTCTTACCGGCTCCTCAGGACCGACGGTATTCTTGCCGAGCTCGGTCACGCGCGTAAGATCTGGGAACGCTTTTGCTGAGTTCGTATGGCGATTGCGATCTATCAAGAGATCTTCTGCCGTATGGTCGCTTCACTCGGGTTTCGCGAACGAGTGCTCGATTGTCCGGACGAGGTGTTGAAGGGCCTCGATCTGACGGAGCGTGAGCGGCGGCGCCTTCTCGCCCTTGCGGCTGACCCGGGGATGCGGGTGAACACCGCCATTCACCGCGCCAATCGGCTCACGCCTCTCGACCAGACGCTGCCGTTTACCTGTTTCCTGCTTGGCGAACGACTAGGGTCAGTCGTGGAGCGCTATTGGTCGGCGAACCCGAGTGAGAACTTACAGAGTCCCACCGAATGTGAGAGGTTCGCAACTTTCCTGACAGCCGAGATTGAGGCCGGCCACATCACCGACCCCTACCTGGAAGAGGTTCTCGCGTTTGAGCGCACGTGCACGGGGCTGAGGTTCTACACTGAAGAGGAACTACGGAGGACCGGCTCGCCTGGCGACGGCCTGCCGCCGCTGGTGCGGATCACTACCTTCCGGCATGACCCTGTACAGTTGCTGGAAGCGCTCGCGAATCTCGAGATGCCGGCGGCGGAGTTACCAGAGGGTGAGTTTCACTTGCTGATCGACTGCCGCTCTGGCGAGGCGGACTTCCGATTGGTCGATGCCGAGGGCCTGGCGGCTCTCCGCCAGTTAGCCGCGAATCTCAAGAAGTGACTCGAATCATGCCCATCCTTCGTACTTAGGAGGGCGCATTCTATGAGAGATCGAATTCTCGGCCGGACCTGAGGCCCGGCCGAAAGAGTTTGGACTGGGCCCCATTTTTGAGACAACGAGTTAAGCTACAGTTTCTGAGAGAAGGGAGCGACTGTGGCGATAGCTCGAAGGATTTTCACACGCGAGTTTAAGCTGGGTGCCGTCGAACAGATCGAGTCTGGCAAATCTCTGGCTCGAGTTGCGAGGGAGCTGGAAGTGCACGAGAACGTCTTGCGCCGGTGGAAGCGAGAGATCCAGAAGAATCCGAGCGGGGCTTTTTCGGGGAATGGCAACAGCAGGGTATCGAACCGTGAAGCGGAGCTTGAGCGCAAGATCGGACAGATGACACTGGAGATCGACTTTTTAAAAAAGGCCTTGCAGCGAGTAGAGGAACAACGGCTGCTGGAGAAAGCCGGAGGAGGCGCGCGGTCTACGAGAAAATCGAAGAAGAAGTAGAAGCGAAGAGCAAACTGTCGGTGAGCCAGATGTGCGAGGACGGCCAGGTAAGCCGGGCAGGTTATTACCGATTCGTGGATCGGCAGGAGGTTGATCGGGACGTGGAGTTGAGGGACTTGATTCAGAAGATAGCGGTTGAAATGCCGATCTACGGTTACCGGCGAGTGTGCGCCGAGCTCAAGCGGCGCAAGCAGCCGGCAAATCATAAGCGGGTTCGGCGAATCATGCGTGAAGATAACTTGCTGTGTTTGCGGCGGCGCTCGTTCGTGCGCACGACTGATTCCAGGCATGGCTTCAAGGTGTATCCGAATCTGGCAAAGGAAATGGCGCCAACAGGCACGGATCAGCTTTGGGTGGCCGATATAACCTACATACGGCTATTGTGCGAGTTTGTCTATCTGGCAGTTATCCTGGATGCATTTTCGCGGCGGGTGATCGGATGGGAACTCGGTCGCACAATGGAAGGCGAGCTGACACTGGCTGCTCTACGCATGGCTGTGGGGAGCCGACAGATTTCACCTGGCCTGGTTCATCACTCAGACCGCGGTGTGCAGTATGCGGCGACCGACTACATCGACCTGCTCACTAAACACGGCATTCAGATCAGCATGAGCCGGAGGGGAAATCCTTATGACAACGCTCAGGCCGAGTCCTTCATGAAGACATTGAAGTACGAGGAAGTCTATCGATCGGAGTACAGAGACGAGCGGGAAGTGAGGAGAGGAATCAAACGGTTTCTGGAGAAGGTGTACAACGAAAAGCGGCTGCACTCGGCATTGGGCTATGTGTCTCCCGCTGAGTTCGAGCGCAATCTGTCGAAACCGAAAGTTACAGAGGCGCAATCATGAGTTTTCTGAGGCATCGGGAGATCTATCAAGTCTGGGAACCGAGCTTTGCAGATGAGCTGTTGCTTAAAAGGGCGCGGCCGCGTGGCCACGCCCTCGCTCATCGACTTGATGAGTCTCCGGTTGGTTATTCCTGGCGGGGTGCTCTCCAGCAGAGCCCGCGTCCGCTTCACCAACCGCTGCCTACTCTGCGACAATGCCTTGGCGAATTGCAAGAAAGCATTCGCTGTAATGGTGACCCCCACCTTAACTCGTTGTCTCACTTTAGGGGCGCACCCCACAGTCTCGCTCACGACCTTCGTCGCAACCGGCGTATCGTTTACAAACAACACCGCGCCCTCCCTGAATGCGATACCCCCAACAGTAATCTCAACAGCGCTCCCCGCCCTTATTCGACTGCGCGAAAGCCGGGTGATCAGCG
>DASYSA010000239.1:0-10248 GCA_036003885.1 Blastocatellia bacterium
TGGGATCAGCGGCGCCGGTGCGCAGTTGGCTTGGCGTTGGACGGCAACGTCCGAGGAGCGGCTCCTCGCTCAAGCCCAAGCCACAGACGAACCCCTCGACTCTGCTCGGGGCGGGCCGACCCCGCCGCCGGCTCCAGCAGCAGCGAAGATTCCCGAGAAACCACTCGTGGCGCCAGCCGGCGACAAGCCGGCGTCGATCGCGGCCGCACCTTCAGCAGCGAAGACGACAGCCGACTGGCCCGGCTTTCGCGGCCCCGGGCGCGACGGCATCGTTCGCGGCATGCGCATCAAGACCGACTGGTCTGCGTCACCGCCGGTCGAGATGTGGCGCCGGCCGATCGGTCCGGGCTGGTCGTCCTTCGCCGTCAGCGGCGACCTTCTCTACACCCAGGAGCAGCGCGGTGACGACGAGATCGTCGCCTGCTACAGGGTGTCCACCGGCAAGCCGGTGTGGAGACATCGCGATGCGACGCGGTTCTGGGAGTCGAATGGCGGCGCCGGTCCGCGCGGGACGCCGACCCTCAGCAACGGCCGCGTCTACACGTTCGGTGCGACCGGAATTCTGAACGCGCTCGACGCCCGTAACGGTGCCGTGGTGTGGTCGCGCAACGCGGCGTCCGACACCAACACGAAGGTCCCGACCTGGGCCTTCACGAGCTCGCCGTTGGTTGTCGACAAGGCCGTGATCGTGGCCGCCGCCGGCACGCTCGCCGCCTACGACCTCGCCACCGGCAATCCGCGGTGGGTCGGTCCTCATCGCGGCGGTACCTACAGTTCGCCACAGCTTGCAACTATCGACGGAGTCGCGCAGATCCTGCTGCTGAGCTCACCCGGCGCGATCAGCGTCGCGCCGGCTGACGGCGCGCTGCTGTGGGAGCACTCGTGGGAAGGCGGTGCGATTGTGCAGCCGGCCCTGACAGCGGAGGGCGACGTCCTGATCAACGCGATCGCCATGAGCGGAGGATTGGGTGTGCGTCGCATTGCGGTCGCACACGGACCTGGCGGATGGACCACTGAAGAGCGCTGGACATCGAACGGGTTGAAGCCCTACTTCAACGACTTCGTCGTTCACAAAGGGCATGCCTTCGGCTTCGACGGCAACATCCTCGCGTGCATCGACCTCCAGGACGGCAAGCGCAAGTGGCAGGGCGGACGCTACGGCAACGGCCAGCTCGTCCTGTTGCCCGACCAGGATCTGCTGCTGGTGCTGTCAGAGGAGGGCGAGCTGGCGCTGGTCGGGGCGACCACCGAACAGTTCACTGAGTTCGCGCGGTTTCCGGCACTCGACGGCAAGACCTGGAACCACCCGGTGCTGGTCGGCGATGTACTGCTGGTTCGCAACGGCCAGGAGATGGCGGCGTTCCGGCTGTCCCTCGCGGCCCGCTGACGGGTTTAGGCTCGGGCTCTTAGGTTGACAGTAAGCTGCTCCGGGCTGAACGCCCGGAGCTTTCGTCTGTGCACTCGGGTTCTTAGGTTGAAAGTAAGCTGCTCCGGGCTGACGCCCGGAGCTTTCGTCTGTGCACTCGGGCTCTTAGGCTGAAAGTAAGCTGCTCCGGGCTGACGCCCGGAGCTTTCGTCTGTGCACTCGAGTTCTTAGGTTGAAAGTAAGCTGCTCCGGGCTGACGCCCGGAGCTTTCTTCTCTCACGCTTCAACGGGACCGACCACAGGATTTCGCAACGTTCCTAACCTCTCGATGGTAACTTCAAAGACATCTCCCGGCTTCAGAACTATCGGCGGATTTCGGAAGATCCCAACACCTTCCGGCGTGCCAGTCGCAATCACATCGCCAGGCTCAAGCGTGATTGCCTGGGAGATGTACGAGATCAAGTAAGGAACCTTGAAGATCATCTTACCGGTGTTCGATGACTGCATAACGTCGCCGTTGAGGCGTCCCTCGATGTTCAGCGCGTGAACGTCGGCAATCTCGTCGCGCGTCGTGATGAAAGGGCCAAGCGGCGCGAAACCGTCGAGCCCCTTGCCGCGAACCCACTGGCCGTCCCCGAATTGCAGGTCACGCGCGCTCACATCATTGATCAGCGTGTAACCAAATACGTAATTGAGCGCATCTGCCTCACTCACGCGCCTGGCTCGACGTCCGATGACGACCGCGAGTTCAGCTTCATAATCAACTTGAGAGCTGATAACGGGCAGCACGATCGGCGCATTATGGGCGCTCAGCGAATTCGGCAGCTTTGTGAAAATAAGCGGCGCCGCAGGCGGCGCTTCGCCGCCTTCGATCGCGTGGTCGACGTAGTTGCGCCCGATAGCCACAATCTTCCCCGGATACACGGGCGGAAGAAAGGCCACCGACTCCAGGGGGAGAGCCAGCGGCTCACCTTCCGCGATGCCGCGAGTGAGTGCCTGCTCTACAAGCCCGGTGATTTCGCCCTGGGCCTCTTCCCCTCGTGCGATAACATCCCGGACGTCCGTCACGCCAGACAGCCATCTCCCTCCCTCTTCGCCGGAATGCGCGACAGAGGCCGCCAACGCCGCCAAATCGATCACTCTTTCGCCGATCAGAATTCCAAGCCGTTGTGCGCTTGATCTCCCCGACGTGAATTGCGCAAGTTTCATTGCCTTCTTCTCCTCCGGACCAATTTGAATTACAGATTCGCGCTCTTGCCGCGTCCGGGTCTCATTGGCTGCTCAACCCATAGTACCGGCTGACGGATGAAGAGATTGCGAATGACCTCTTCGACCTGCGAATCGGCAGGGAGCTTCTTCCACAATTCGACATATTCAGAACGCCCCAATGCCAGGCCGGCGAACAGCAGGCTGCTTTGACGCATCGGCCAGTATTGGTCGTACATCACATCCGGCGCCAGCGGCCACCTGCGCTTTTCACGAATGTACGGCGCCATGAAATCCAACGCCTTACGCATCCCGCGCCCATCAGGCAGTTCGAAGGCCCACAGATCATCCTCAGGCGCCGAGAGTGTTTGACAGATGGCAGCGAACGCTTCGAGATTGAATAGCGAATAGCCGTACGGTTTTGTGCGCTTCATCTCGAGTTGGAAGCTTCCATCGAGTGACATTTGATTCGGCACCAGCACCGTTTTATAACGATTGCGGCAGTACGCGATCAGCTCCCGGTTCCCCGTGAGTCGCGCGAACGCGGCGACCTGCATGACCCAGCAAGCGCCGTGATTGTTCTTTGCCTCGCGCTCCTCCACACCGTACGCGTCCGTGGTCATCCAACTTAGATAGTCTTCAAACCACCGCTTGATCGTCTTGAGTTCCGCCGGGGTCAGCGCGCTCGAGCCTTCCAGCGCCTCGATAGCCCGCGCGACCTCCACAAGATGGATGGTATCAATGATACCGGTCCCGCGCCCGGTCGCTCGCCCATGGATAGCCTGAGCATACTTCAGATGGGGATTCATCCGGGTGTGAGGATCGATGAACCAGGCCCGAAGATGGCGCGCCGCATGATTTGAGTAGCGAGAGTCTTTTGTGATCTTCCATGCCGCAACGAGCGCCGGCGCCTGCAGGCTCAGCCGCATCAGATATCGCCGATGCTCGTTAAAGTTGTCGGGGTTCGACATTCCGTCGCGCTGGATGTAGGGTCCATCCGGATTCTTAGGATCAGGCCACCAGTAGTCCCCTTCGGAAAAATAATCGTGCAGCCCGCCCGCGCTTCGGGCGCTTGTAGAGGCAGTGATGGTCACTGGAGGCTCGGACAGGTACTGACTGGCAGCCTTGAGCACCCTGTCGCGATCGAAGGCGGCGACATCGAAACTGGACGGCCAACCCGCTACAGGCAGACAGGCCAATAGCAAAAAGAGATTCGAAATTCGAAATTCGAAATTCGTCGAAATTCCTCTTATTTGCAAGAGCCTCATCATGCTTGGACCGTCAGTGAATCTCGGGTTCGGGAGTCGCACCGCCGGCATGCAGAAAGCCGAAATCACAGCCCTGGTCGGCTTGTGTAACCTGCTGGGCATACAGCGCGCCAAAGCCGCGCGTGTACCTTGGGGGCGGTTGCTTCCACTCCGATTTTCGTTTTGCCACCTCTGCATCACTCACTTGAAGATTCAACTTGCGATTGGCGACATCCAACTCGATCAGATCTCCATCGCGCACAAAGGCCAGAGGCCCGCCGATGTAGGACTCAGGCGAAACGTGCAGTACGCATGCGCCATAGGCCGTGCCGCTCATGCGCGCGTCGGAAATCCGCACCATATCGCGCACGCCTCTTTCCAGAAGCTTCTGAGGAATCGGCAGCATGCCCCACTCCGGCATGCCCGGCCCGCCGATCGGTCCGGCGTTCTGCAGCACCAGCACGGAAGTTTCATCGACGATCAGGCTCTCATCGTTAAGCCGCTTTGCCAGATCGTTGTAGTCTCTGAAAACAACGGCTCGCCCGGTGTGTTGCAGTAAGCGAGGCTCCGCCGCGGTCGCTTTGATCACTGCGCCGTTCGGCGCAAGATTGCCGTAAAGAATTGCGGTGCTGCCTCGGGGCGAGACGGGGCTACTGAGCGGCCGAATGACCTCCGCGTTCGAGACGCGAGCCGATCGAGTATTTGCGCCAAGCGGCTTGCCCGACACTGTGAGACAGTCGAGATGCAGAAACTCCTGAATCTGCGTGAGCAGCGCCCTCAGTCCGCCGGCGTAGTAGAAATCTTCCATCAGGTACCGGCCGGAGGGGCGGATGTCTGCAATCATCGGCGTGCGCTGGGAGATCTCATCGAACTTTTTCAAGTCGAGCCTGATGCCGGCGCGACCCGCCAGCGCTACGAGATGAATGATCGCGTTTGTCGAGCCGCCGATCGCCATATCGACGGTGATGGCATTTTCGAACGATGCTTCGGTCAGAATGTCGCGGGGCTTCAGGTCCTCCCAGACCATTTCAACCACTCGCCGGCCGCATCGCGTCGCCATGCGAGCGTGATTGGCATCGACGGCCGGAATCGAGGAGGCGCCCGACAAGGTCAGCCCGAGAGCTTCCGCGATTGCAGTCATCGTCGATGCGGTCCCCATGGTCATGCAATGTCCCGCCGAGCGCGCAATGCCGTCCTCCATCTGGGACCATTCCTCGTCGCCGATGGTGCCGGCGCATTTCTCAGCCCAGTACTTCCAGACATCGCTCCCGCTGCCGAGCGGTTGGCCGTTCCAGTTGCCGCGCAACATTGGTCCCGCCGGCAGGTAGATCGAAGGCAGATTCATGCTGATTGCGCCCATCAACAGGCCGGGCGTTGTCTTATCGCAGCCGCCCATCAGGACGGCTCCATCCACGGGCTGGCTGCGGAGCAGTTCTTCAACTTCCATAGCCAGGAAGTTCCGATACATCATCGGGCTTGGCTTCATGTAGGTTTCGGAGACGGACATGGCGGGAAGCTCAACCGGGAATCCGCCGGCCTGCCAGATGCCGCGCTTTACTTCTTCGGCTCGCGTCTTGAAGTGGCTGTGGCAGGGATTCAGATCGCTCCACGTATTGATGATGGCGATGACCGGCTTGCCAGCGAAATCTTCAATCGCGTAGCCCATCTGCTTGGCGCGCGAGCGATGGCCGAATGCACGCAGGTCATTGGCGCCGAACCAGCGATGGCTGCGCAACTGCTCCGGACTCTTCTTATGTGACATTTGTTGCTCCGAGCTCCTCAACGGGCCGTTTGGATAAGAGTCCGTTCAAATCCACCTTATCCGAGATCAGGAACCAGTAGGCCAGCATCCCAACCACCAGCACAACTCCCGCGAGTACGAAGGCCAGCGCGAACGACTTTGTGAAATGAGCAATGAACCCGGTTAGCGCCGGTGCCAGAATCCCCCCGAGGTTGCCCCCAAAGTTCTGAATGCCTGAAACGGTGCCGACGATTCTCTTTTCGCATACCGCCTGTGTCAGTGTCCAGGTATTAGGCGCCGCAATGCCCAACCCGCTCAACGAAATCGTCAACAGCCACACCGAGGTCATATTGTCCGCAACCATTCCGGCGGGCACGATCAAACTCGCGATGGCGAGCCCGATCAGGATGAGAGTCTTGCGAACCCTCTTTTCATTCTTGCCGCGCCTTACCAGCCAATCGCTCAGCAATCCCGAGAGAATGATGATGGCTGCCATCGGCAGATAAGGAACAGAACTATAGATAGCCAGTTCGTGTGGTGTGAACTGGCGCTCGATTTTCAGATACCCGGGCAGCCAGTAGATGAACACGAACCACACGTAGTCATAGGCGAAAAAGCCGAGGAAAATCCCAAATACACTTCGATTCCTGAGGAGGAGGAGGCTCTCCAGGAACGAGGCATTGCCGGCTCCCCTCTGCATGGCAGCGGCAGAAACGGGAGCCGCCTCCCACTTACCAAGGAACAATCTCCAGGGCAGCAGCCAGATCAAGGGAACAAGTCCGGTCACCAGGAAGAACAATTTCCAACTATATCTAGCCAGGAAATACCCGCCGGCGGCATTTATCAACGCTGCACCGAAACGAACTCCGGTGAGATATACACCCGTCACCATCCCCCGTTCGCGTTGCTGAAACCAATTGGCGACCGCTCGCGACGATGCAGGGAATGATACAGCCTGCCCAGCTCCCAGCGCGACGCGCAGACCGACGAGCGAGGCGAAACCCGTGGCCAGGCCTGTCAGCGCCGAAGTAAAGGACCAAAAGATGAACCCCAACGAGTAGGAGCGCCTGACGCCAAACCGGTCAACCAGCCAGCCTGCCGGCACCTGCATAAACGAATATATCCAGGAGAAAGCGGATAGGAGGATTCCGATACTGGCCGTGGAGAGGTGGAGGTCCTCGCTCATGAAGGGCGCGGCGATACTGAATGCGCCGCGATGCGCGTAGGCGATCAACATGGCAGTGAACAACAGCACTAACAGCCACCAGCGCTGAGAGGACTGCTTGAGCGACGGTGCGGCATCCACGACCGCGTCATCCCGGGCAGCGGGTTCATCAGGCACAACTTGAGCTTCGGGAACTGTCAATAGCTCTCCTGTGAAGTCCAGTCCTTTCGCTTATAGAAACGGCTGCCAGCTCTCCAGCATAACGCGCAATTCATCTCTCTCTTCGGGCCGAACCTCTACAAGCGGCGGCCGCACCGGGCCGCCGTCCAGGCCCACCATATCCATCATCGCCTTCATCGCGGACACCTCATACCCTTTGCGTCGAGCCCGCAGAGCGTAGAGAGGTATCACGCACCTGTGCATCAACTCCATCAACTCATCCCGGCGGCCATCGGCTGCCAGCTCATGCAGCTTGAGCGATAGCCGCGGAGCCACAGTCGCTATGCTCGACGTGTACGCGCGAATTCCAACGGCATAGTATCCGGGCACCGTGTCGTCGCCGGCGCCGCCAATCCAGGCAAGCCTGGCTCCCACACGATTGATGATCATCTGAAGCCGGCGCATGTCACCCTGTCCGTCTTTCCACGCAATGAGAGTCGGAATGCTCGTGAGACGCTCGACCATCGCTGCGCCGAAATTCGCCCAATCGCGACTGTAGATTAGCATGCCCAATCTGGTGGCCCGTCCGATGGCGCGATAGTAGTCGAGCATCCCCTCGTCATCAGCCTGCGGATAATAGGGCGGCAGAGCCAGAATCCCATCGGCGCCCGCCTCAGCTGCGGCTTGTGCAAGCTCGGTAGCCAGCCGCTCGCCAAAACCGACTCCCGCGATGACCGGCGCGCGGCTCCCCACGGCTTCCACTGTTGTTCTTACAACCTGCAAATGCTCGGCAGGCGTCAGCGAATATATCTCGCCCGTTCCACCGGCAGCAACCACGGCGCAGACCGGGTGTTCGATGAGCTTCTCGAGGTTGTGCCGCAAGCCGGCGACATCAAGCGTCAGATCGCTCCTGAATGGAGTAACCGGGAAGGCAATCACTCCTGACAATCTGCTGCGTAGTTCAGTCGGTTCCATCATTGCTCTCATCATCCACTCATTCCGTCCGTTCTTGCGGACGAGTCCCAGTCAAACAATTCCCGAGCAACGGTCGCCAGTCCCTCGAGGCGTTCGGCTGACAAGGCCGACAGGTAGGGCGGTACCGGGCCCGTCTTCGCGATGCCCGCCAGCTCTGTCGCGAAATGCAGAACCTTCGCAGGACTCCACTCATCGCGGAGGTCTTCGTGCGGAATGAAATGAGCGCGCAAGCTCTCCGCCGCCTCGAAATCGCCTCGGGCACAGGCGTCAAAGAGCATTTGGCTCGAGCGAGGCGCGATGCAGCCTGATCCCGTCGTAAACCCGGCAAGCTTCCAGTCGCGCAGGTGAGTCACCGCCGGGCGCTCGCCAATGCCGCTCAGCACAAGTGCTCGATCCACGCGCTCGAGCAACGCGTCGAGGTAGGCATCACGCGACGGGTCTTCGCGCACGACGGCGTACTTGATCCCCGCGCAGACGCCGTCACCAACCAGCCGCGCGACGATGTCGAGGCCGGCTTCTTTTCTGGGTCCGAGATTGTCCTCCTCCTTGAGATAGACTATCAGCCGAGTGTTCGCGGCTTCGGCGACTTCGCGATAGCCGCGCTCGAGTCCGTCAACGTCACGCGGGTCTGAGCACGGCAGCATCATCACACAGGGGAATTCATATCTCCTCAGCAACAACGCCTGATCCATCGCTCGCCCGTAAGAAGGCCCAAGGCTTGGGATCATCCACAGGTTGTTACTCAACCCGCTGAGCCATTCCAACAGCTGTTCATACTCGGCAAGCGTGATGTGGTGAAGAAACGCATTGCCGCCATAGATGAACCGCGTGATCCCGCCGTTAGCAATGTGAGTCAGGATCCGATTGGTTTGCTCGAAATCCAGTGAGCGACGCGCATCACTCATTCGCGCGAGCGGCGGGACGGCAAACACTCCGCGGAAATCTGTCGGCGATATCGTGCTTGTTTTCATCGGACGTTTGATCCTGAAATCATCTCGAGGTTGCCGCAACATTGAGTCCCGCCTGGGTACGCACGCTTCCAGCGTGCGCGTCCGCAGGATCCCACTTTTTGATTGCACTCCATTAACAACTCCGCAAAGCATGATGCTGTTGACAGCGGCCATCGGCTATTTGACCGCGGTCTCGAGGACGATGACCGTAGCGATAGGATCCGCAACCTTCATCGGCGTCTGAACCGTGATGCTGTCGCCACTGTCGACGAATTTCAGTGTGGTCTTCGGACTCTTCATCAGGTATGCCTTCTTCACTCTTTCTCCCCAGGATGGCAGTTGGAGGCTGCCGCTCGAGGGCCAGTCGAATACGTGCAGATAGATTCGACCCGGTTTGCTCGTGGCTCTTCCGAACGAAAGCTGCTTCGCGAACGGACTTGCAGTTGTTCCGTAGATTGCCTCGCCGTTCACCTTCATCCATCTGCCGACCTCGGTCAGCCGCTCAACGCTTGGCTGAGGAATGAGTCCTTCAGCAGTCGGACCGACATTGAGCAGGTAATTGCCGCCCTTCGAGGCGATGTCGATCAGATTGCGAATTATCGTCTCCGGCGACTTCCAGTGATCGTCGTAGAACTTGTAGCCCCAGGTGTCATTCATGGTCATGCAGCTCTCCCAATCGACCCCGCGCAATCCGGTCGGTGGAATCTGCTGCTCGGGCGTTCCGAAATCGCCCGCGTACTCCTGGTCGTCCTTGCTCATCCCCTCCATGCCTTTGCGGCCTTTGCCCACGCGATTATTGATGATGATGTCCGGCTTGAGACTGCGCACAAACTTATAGAGGTCCTTGCCGTCCTCTTCGGTCCACCACTCAACCCACTCTCCGTCAAACCACAGCACCGCCGGACTGTAAGTGGTGATGAGCTCCCGCAATTGTTCCTTCATGTACTTCACATACTCCTGCTTGCCGCCGGGATGCAATTTGGTCGTCCGATTTCCTGCCGTCGGGTCCTTCCCCGGAGCGTCGACGTAGTGAGACGGGTGGTGCCAATCCAGGATCGAGTAGTAGAAACAGAATTTGAGACCGAGTTTCTTTGCTTCATCCGCGAGCGCCCTCATCGGGTCCCTGGCATATGGAGTCGCGTCGACAATATCGTACTTGCTCACGCGGCTGTCGTACATCGAGAACCCGTCGTGATGCTTGGAGGTAATGACTATGTATTTCATACCCGCCTGCTTTGCGAGGCGAACCCACTCAGCAGCGTTGAACTTGACCGGATTGAATTGCCGGGCGTACTTCTCGTATTCAGCGTGTGGGATATTGGCCCAGTCCATAATCCATTCACCAATTCTCTGAGAGCGCTGTCCTTTGTATTCGCCGGCGGGCACCGCGTAGAGGCCCCAGTGGATGAACATGCCGAATCGAGCTTCTCGCCACCACC
>DASYSA010000240.1:0-6443 GCA_036003885.1 Blastocatellia bacterium
TCAGCTCGCGTGCCGAGCGTCTGCCCGATCTTTATGAATGTGGGGCCGAGAGAAAGCAACGTATCTCTCAGGACGGCGCCCTCTCTATGCCTCAATTCGGAGATCGTCTTACTACTTCGAAACCACGTCCTCCGATTAAACAGCAACCGGATTCCAAAAACCCCGAAAGAAGTTGCTACGCGTAGGAGCCTCAGGTAACCCCTGACTCCGAAGCGCAGAGGTGTGTCACCCGCGCCTGGAATCGTCGCTTCTCCCGGTCCCATTACCTGACCCGGGGAAAGCTCCCTGGGCCTCGATTTGATCGCAAGCGTATTGGTCGGTTGCTCGGACATCAATCAATCATACGAATCCTGTCGCCATAACGTTGCTTCGAGCATTCTACCAACAAAAAGGCGTTTTACGTTCCTCGTTTGTCGTTTCTCGTTCGGTCGTCTCATTGGAACCGAAGCCGCTAAACACAGAACGCGAAACTCGAAACGCGAAACGCGAAACAAACGGGCCTATCTTCCCGCCTGAGCCGTTGCCGTCCGTTTCAACACTTTCTTCGAACTGATGTGCTTCATTAGCTCGGCTCGATCCAGGAAGTATGTAGGCGCAACCTTGCTCTTGCTGAAGAGCTTCTCAGCCTGATCGTCCCAATGACCGCTCTCTTTATGGTCACTCTCTCCGAGCGGGATCACCGAATAAGATTTTGGCGGATTGGTCAATATTACGACCTGGGTCGAGGTCTGGCCGCCTGCGCCTACCATCTCGGCCCCCGCCGGGCGAAATGAGATTGCCCGCGGGGTTGCCATACCGGCGTCGCCAACAGAGCCACCTCCAACCGGCCAGGTCCTGTCTCCCCCCGTTCGACCCACCCTGAAGTACTTGCCGAAGGGCGCTCGCACCGATCCAAATTCATGCTTCAGCCATTCGGTCCCCTTTGCCAGCGCCTCGATCAATTCTTCGTCCGTCAAACCGGCTGGGACTTCGACTTCTTTTGCTTTCGCGCCGAGGCCTTTTTTGAACGCATAGTAGGCAAGCGCGCCTTCCGAATCCGCCTCGCTGCGACGATTCCACTGCTGGATAAGATCGTAGACTTGAGCCGTGTCACGGGGCTTCGCGGACTCCGCTGCCTTCGCCCACGCCTCCTTGAGTCGAGACTGCCAGGCTTCGGCATTGAAGACCTGTGGGTTGAAGGCAATGTCGATCGCCTGCTCGACCGTGACTTTCCGGGCAGAATCAAGCAACTGTGTCATCATCTCCGCGCGCTGATGCCGAGGGGCCTTCTCGGTGGCGTTGTAGAGATACGGCCAGGTTGAGTACTTCTGCGGGGTGAGCGGGCTGTCTTTCATCATCGCGAAAGGCGTCACGTTGCAGTTGTGCATGTAGCCGCCCGTCGGATTCAGTATCTGCACGAGGTCTGAGAATGGATGCAGGCCCTGCCATTCCGTTGCCGACGTGTTGCCGGGGATGGGCCGGCCTGGATCCACACCTTTGGCTCGAATTGGAACACGCCCGTTGCGAACATAAAAGATGTCGCCTTGAACGGTGCCGACCATTATGTTCTGGGCCATCAACTGAAAATGCATCAACGCGCGCTTCATCTCGTCGAGATTGCGAGCAGTCATCATCTGATATGCCTGGTCTGTCAATCCGACTTCGTTTGCGTAGGGAATTGCCATTGAGTAGGCCTTGCCGCCCTTGTGCGCGACTACTGGACCATGGTGAGTATACTGGATCTCTTCTTCACGCCAATCGACCTTGTCTCCCACCTTCACACCGATCTTTTCCTTGCGCACCTGAATATCGCGCCACTTGCCATCGTAACGATACTGCCGCGGGTTCTCTGGGTTGATCTCCTCTTCGTAGATATCAGAGGTGTCCGGGCCCCCGGTTGTCATCGCGACTGAGCAGTAGCGGCTGTGTCCAAGGCTCGGAATGGGCAATCCCAGGATTGCGACTCCCGAAACCGCAAACTCCGGTGCGTACATTCTGACCTGGTAAAAGCGAAACTCGCCGTACCAGCTCAAGTGCGGGTCGATCACTGCAATGGGAGCTCCGACTGCCGTTCTGCCGGGCGCTATCAGCATTTCGTTGGAGCCGCGATAAGCGACGGGATCAGGCTGAATCCCGGCCCTCTGAAGATCGCCGCCGGCTTCGCCAAGCGGCCAGCCCCAGATTATGTAGCGGGAGAGCGCTACACAATCCCAGGGATGAATCTCCTGCGCCCATGAGGGCACCTGTTCCGGATGCTCTTTCATGAACGCTTTAATGCCTTCCTGGTATGACTCGATGACCGCCCGCATCTTGGGGCTGATCTCTTTGTACTTTTCGCGGCTTATCTCCGAGTGACGCCACATTCGCTGAATCACATCGCCGCGGTAGCCATCGGGCCCAAAGACCTCCGACATCGTGCCGCTCGCGCGACGGTAGTTCTTGAGCAATTCTTCGAGCCGGTCCTCGGCCTGGGCGTATCCGACGCCGAAAGCTGCGTCCTCGAGCGTTGCGCCGAAGACGTGCGGGATGCCGTATTCGTCGCGGTAGATCGTGACCTCTCCATCGGCGCTGCTCTTGATCGCTGATGAAGCGGCGAACGGCGACGCGAGTGCAAGTGCGATCAGAATAAGAGATGCTCTTCTCACGGTCGTACTCCTTTTCAGTCGAATGTTCGTCACTGACGCATCACATTCCTACCTGACCTCGAGCCTTTGGACAAGGCGCCAGCCCGTGATAGCGGCCGGGGTCGGTTCTGCGCGCACGTTCCCGTCCAGTAAATCGACGCATACATCGTAGCGGCCCGGCGCGAGGTTAATCGGTGGTGATTCCTGCTGGTTCAGCACACAGCAGGCATTGCCGGATCCTTGCGTAGTGAATGCAAGCTCGTCGGCATTGCTGCCGACTTTTCGGATGTGAAACGTGACATGACTGCCGGGTTTCACGCCTGCCGCCGCAGCCAGCACTCTGCCGCCGGATGGAACGTAGCTGAGACCGTCTTTGTAATCCCACCATGCATGGCTGTACTGCGAACATCTGAAAGTCAGATAGTACATGTGGTGGTATCCCGAGCCATACACGCTGGGCATCCACTTCAGCGAAATCTTAGGGTATTTCTCGCGGAACCTTGCAAATGCGTTCTGATTTATCAGGCCGGGGTTGAGCCTGAGTTCCTTGTAGCTGACCACGCGGCCATTCTTATCGGTGAAATTGACTCCGAAAGTCGGGTCGTACAGATGCCATTCTGTCGCGTAGAACACCTCGACCACAGCATGTGTTGTAGGTGTGGCCGCGCCGTCGCTCAGATGGACCACTCGGGCGCGATAACGGACGGCCAATATGGTCGCCATTGCAGTTGCCAGGTGTCCGCAATACTGTGACCCGCGCTCAAGGATCCGACGTGGCGATCCCAGCTCCCATTGAGTCTCGTTATAATTGAGCTTTTGCGCGACGTAGTTGTTGACCGCCTCGATCTTATCCTCGTCACAGAGTATCCCGGAGGTCAGCCCATCGAAGAGTGCCCGGTAGTAATCTCTGTTCAGAAGGTCATACGCCTCATAGCTGTTCGAAGTGTCGCCCGGCAGATCGGGCAGATCGACCTCGCGCCCGCCCTCCGAAGCCAGGGCCCCGACATTCAGAATTCCGGTGGAAGTCGAGGATGCCGAGTTCAGGGGCGCCGAAACGTGAATCCGTTTTCCTTTGCGGTCATC
Organism: Blastocatellia bacterium; assembly: GCA_036003885.1. Classification (GTDB taxonomy): domain Bacteria; phylum Acidobacteriota; class Blastocatellia; order UBA7656; family UBA7656; genus DASYSA01. Next base: position 3,687 of record DASYSA010000240.1, read on the forward strand.
GGTAGACAGGATCAGGTCGTAACTTGCACCCGGGTACCACATCACGTCAGGGAGAATGAACTTGCCCTCGCGATCGCAGAGAGTGGCCCACCCGGAACGCGAATCAAGGGCTTGCACTCGCGCTCCGGGCAGTCCCGACTCGCCGCCTATCGAAGCGAGGCGCGGCTCGAAGCCGCGCCATCCGCTGATCCTCATCTCTGTCTTAACGATGATCTTGTGGATGCGGTGGCGGAACGCAGCCGACTGGAGCGAGGCGACTCCGATAGCAAGAACGATCAGCGAGCTGATGAACGACAGAATCCTGCGTTTTTGAAAGAGGCGCATATAAGTGACCCGGGATGCGTGACCCATGATGTGTGATGCGTGAGGTTGATTCTGTCTCTCACCTATCACGCATCACGGATCACGTGCTCTCGCGATCGAAGATCCAGCGCGTTGCCGTGCTGATGAAGAGGCTATCGTTCTCGATGAAGCCGAACACGACAGACGGCCGCACCGCGAAGAACGGTTCGTCGTTCGCCTCCATTTCCCAGTGGTACTTCGCGTTATATGCCTCGCAACACTGCTGCAGCACTGCCTTCTCGGTGATCTCCTCGGCGACGCCTTCAACGATGACTGATTCGCCGCTCAGTTCGATTGACACCACACACCTGGGATTCTCCGACAGATTGCGCGCCTTGCGGGATTTGCGGCCCGTGCTGAAGTAGAACTTCCCTTCGAGCCAGATGCCCCAGACAGGCATCACGTGCGGCCGACCGTCAGATCTTGTTGTCGCTACCAGGTAGGTGTGGGCCTTGATGAGATGTTCGGTGGCCCAGGTCCAGGGCAGGAGGCCCTTACCACTGTTGGCATCCATGATCCCATAGCCAGGGATGTTTGGGCGGCTCGCCATTGGAAAGGCATCTTGTTTGGGTTCAGACAAGTCTCTCCTCCGAGTCTTCAGAATTGGACTTTGCGCCCAGGCATGTTAGAGGATATTGAAACGTGTGTGCGGTGTCCATCCGGCGTGTAGTTCCAAGTCCATTTGCTTCCGTCGTCTTGGCACTCCCGGCAAAGTGAGGTATCCTGCGTCTATTGCTTTAGGCAAGCCTCCCGGCCGGCCCACCCGAGGAACTTCCAAGCTCTAATCTTGAAAACCGTTTGTAAAGCGGAGGACCCGCTATGCTGTTCAAGACTCTGAGTGCGGCCGTGTTCGGGATAGACGCGTACGCCGTGGACGTCGAAGTCGACCTTACCCCGCGTGCCGGAGACAATGCCGCACCTGTATTCACGACTGTAGGCTTGCCCGATGCAGCGGTCCGCGAAAGCCGCGAGCGAATTCGCGCAGCCATCAACAATTCAGGTTTCTTCTTTCCGATACACCGAGTGACGGTTAATCTCGCGCCGGCGGATGTCAAGAAAGAAGGATCAAGCTTCGACCTCCCGATCGGAATCGGGATACTGGGCGCCAACGGCGACCTCAAGCGCGAAGACCTGAACGACACTCTAATAGTCGGCGAACTGTCGCTCGATGGGCGCATCCGGCCCATCAAAGGCGCCCTGCCGATCGCGGTTGCCGCGCGCGCACACGGCATCAAGCGCATACTGCTTCCCGAGGAGAATGCGCAGGAAGCCGCCGTCGTTACGGGATTGGATGTTCATCCGGTTGCGTCGCTGAGGGCAGTAGTCCAGCTATTGAACAGCGATACTCCGCCGTCGCCGCTGAGAATAGATACCGAGAATCTGCTGTCGAGCCTCAGTCAATACAGCGAGGATTTTCGCGAAGTGAGAGGCCAACTTCACGCCAAGCGCGCTCTGGAGGTGGCAACAAGCGGCGGCCACAACATCCTCATGATCGGCCCTCCCGGATCGGGGAAGACGATGCTGGCCAAGCGCATCCCAACTATCCTGCCGCCGCTGGAATTCGAAGAGGCCATCGGCTGTACCAAGATTCATTCGATTGCAGGACTGACTGAAAAACGTGGTTTGATAACGACCCGCCCTTTCCGCGCGCCTCATCATACGATTTCGGACGCAGGCCTGATCGGCGGCGGGGCGATTCCGCGTCCGGGAGAGGTTTCGTTGGCTCACAATGGCGTATTGTTCCTCGATGAGCTTCCCGAGTTCGAGCGCAACGTGCTCGAGGTGTTGCGCCAGCCGCTGGAAGACGGGAACGTGACGATCAGTCGCGCCGCGATGTCCGTGACCTTCCCGTCTACTTTCATGCTCGCCGCGGCTATGAATCCTTGTCCTTGCGGCTTCCACAATGACCCGACTCGCGACTGCAAGTGCTCGCCTATCCAGATACAGCGCTATGTGTCGAAGATCTCGGGTCCGCTGCTGGATCGAATCGATATTCACATCGATGTTCCTGCCGTGAAGTTCAAAGAGCTTGCGAGCGATGCTCCTGGTGAATCGTCGGATGCGATTCGCGAACGAGTCGACCGGGCCCGCAGGGTCCAGCTCGAACGGTTTCATTCCGAGAAGATCTTCTGCAACGCGCAGATGTCGTCGCGATTGATCCGGAAGTATTGCCTGATCGACTCGGCATCGAAAGGGCTCCTTGAGAATGCGATAACCAGGTTGGGATTGTCGGCTCGCGCATATGACCGCATTTTGAAAGTCAGCCGCACGCTGGCAGATCTTGAAGAGAAACCAAATATTGAGCCCCAACATGTGAGCGAGGCAATTCAGTATCGCACTCTCGATCGAAACTTCTGGGCGTAGCCGAAGAGAGAAAAACAGGTCCGCCTTTCTCGACCCTGCGCAAGAATGGGG
>DASYSA010000241.1:0-20967 GCA_036003885.1 Blastocatellia bacterium
CTACGACCCCATTCAGGATCACTACGTTGTTGCCGCTCACCGTGGTCAGATACATCTGCTCGCTACCTCTGGTCTTTGGATTATCATATTTCCAAAGCAGCGCCTGACTTCCGTTACTCAACTGTTGCGGGGCTGTTGTCACGTTGAGCTTTGTGGCTGCGGTCTGCTCGAGATATTGTGATTCCCAGTCTCGATGAGCGATTAGAATTGCCTGGTCGCTCAGCTTCTGCTTCCTGGCATTCTTTGCGAATTCGCTGATAGCCACCGACTGGATCTGGAATACGACGCCGTCCACATTGAAAGCAACGCTCCCCGTTCCCGGCCCTGTCATTGGGCGAACGTCTTTGCCATTCAATCCCAAGGTAAAATGAATATCCGGCCGATTCCAAACGACGAGATAGCCATCCCCGGTTTTTATGGCCGCGACTCCATTGCCATCTGCTTGTGGGCTTGCAAGGACGCTACCGGTTGACAGCAACAGGAGCAGGATTGTTGTAACGCATTTTCTAGGGTTCATACTCATTTTGGGTAACTCCCTAATAGAGTCGTCTACGGGATCTTTCGGAGCACCAGGTCCGAGAAGTTGCCTGTTTCATCTGAGGCGCCGCCCACCAAAAGGTTGTCCTTGAGATCAAAGCTCAGGTTGTCCGCTAACCATCCTGTGCCGCTGATCACACGCCCTTCCATATGGACCGTTGTTCCTTTGCGCGTGATAGTAACTTCTTCGACCACTTTTCGACCATCGCCCCCGACAACAATGTGAAAGACTCCGCGGAGTTTTTCCTCGCCGAGCCGCTCCTCTACCGACAGGATGCCGGTGTGCGATAGTCCGTTCTCCTGTCTCCATCGTTCAATGGACCATTTGCCCAGCATGAAGCTTTGAAAGTCCTTCGGGAATTGTTGCCCAGTGGTAATTGCTTTGACGGGTTCGGTTTCGGAGGACTTCGGTCTCAGCGGTGCATCGAATGATACCGAGTAGGTTGTTGTTCTTATTCCGTCCTCGCCCTTGTATTGGGCTTTGCCTTGAACCCTGCCGCCTTCGATCTTGAAGTCTTTCAGCGACTTATTCTGTGTGTTGTTGTCGGAAACCATGCCGGATTGACCGATGACTCTGCTTACCACCGGCTCTCCCCTATCGCCGCCAATGCCAACGCCCATCTCCCAACTTGCGAAATGTCCGCCTTCGGGTCCCTGGACGAGTTTCCAGGGACGGATGGTCAGCATAATGCCTCTGATCTTGTCCGAGCCGCGATACTGATTTTCAATCATCCTGGTAAGGATATCTTCGGGCAGCGGTTGATTAGTGATAAACAAGTCGATTGCTCCTCCCGGGTCGGGCGGGCGAATATTGCGTTCTCGGGAGTAGGCATGCTTGAGCTTTATCTCCTTGCCGTCGACAGTAAGCGTACCAATCGCCGTGCCGACTAGTTTCGCGGCGGTTGTTTCCTTTGCCTGTGCCGTAGGCCCCTTCATTGGGCCGCTCGCCCGAGCGCTTACGACCACCGATAACGATATAGCCAGCATCGCAAACAAGCTGGAGCGCGAAAGATCTGATCGACCCCGGCATTGATGAATATTTCGATCACTCTTCATATTAAGTCTCCTTCTCCAGGCTGAATTCCTGACATTTTGAAGGCCTTGCTCGCGACCTCAGGGGAGGTCCACCAGATGGCCTGAGATACTGATCTTGCCGAATGCCGGCCTTCCGCCCGATTCGAGCCGAAGAATGTGAACTGCCACTGATCCATCTGCATAAATTCTGACCTGTTGATTGGTAGCGAATCCTCTCTCCTTAACTCTAATGGGAGGGAAGTTGTGTTCCACATTCTCGCCGCTTCCGATATGCGTTGTTACAGAAAGAAAAATCCTTGCATCGTTATCGGCGAATACATCCATAGTCAGGCACTCAATGACCAGTCGCTTGTTGGCCGGTATCTGGATGTCAAAGTCCTGGAAGTTTGGGCTACCGTCATCAGGAAGGTCGATCACCAGCCCCTTCTGAAAAGCAGAGATGGCAGAATCTGTTGACGCCGAGGCTATCGTCAGGGTGTTGCCGTTGGATGTTATGGTCATGTTCGGCCCAGCCGCTAACACCACCTGATCCGTCAATCCGTTAAGACTCTTCAGCACCTCCCCCGAAGCGATTTTTCCGGCAGTTACCGCGTTGTTGGCTAGTTGAGCAGTGCCGACGCCGCCATCGGCTACGCTGAGCTGCGAGGCAGCCGTTCCATTCCCAATCAGCGTCGCGTTATGGAAAACGGATGTCAGCACATTGGGGGCTGCGATGGTCAATGTCTTGCCGCCCGATGGGGTAACGGTGATGTTGGCACCCGCCGCTACGGTCAAATCACCTCGCAGCCCGTTGAGACTCCTGACAACCTGATTGGGATCAAACGCTGTGGTCTGAATCGTGGCGTCGGGGTACTTAATGCCGGCACCCGTGCCGTTTGCCTCAATCAATCCCATCACGGTAAGCCTCGACGTGGGCGAGTCCGTGCCTATGCCGACCAGCCCGAACTTGTCTTCATAGATGGTCGTGTTCTCTATGGCCGAGTTGCTGCTTGTGAATCCGGACCACTTCGTCAGCCTGCCCAGCGTCCCGTTGCCCGTAACCGGCAGGGGCCCTGCGGCCATCGGCGTGATAGTGAACACAGACGCGGCCGGCGCGGCGAAGCGGCTTGCAGACATTAAGCTAAAGCCCGCTCTCCTGTATGGCCGCGCCTGCGCAGGCAGAGCCGAGGACTTGAACTCCGCCGCCCGTGCCTGGGCGCCGACAGTCTCATCCGTGTTTGAGGTCTGCGTCTGAGCTTGAGCTATGTTGATGCTCAAGGCGAGCGCGCACACGGCGATGCTCGCGATACGTGCTGATACTCTTTTCATCGTTGTTTCTCCGGTGAAAAATTTGCAGTACGCCCTGAGGCGAAATCTGCGGACCCGCGGCATGAATGCGAGACTACTGCCGCGGCCTGGCTTGGCGTAATTCAGGATTGCGCGCCCACTCGATGCCGCGCTCTCACTTGTGACTGCCTTGTTTAGTAATTCACGCTCATGACCGCGGCTCGCACCACGAGACCGTTGCCCGAATTGCTTGAGCAGCATCCGGCAAAGCGGATTCTCACCGTGTGGGTCCCACGATCGACCCGCGCGAAGAAGGTATAGGAGACCATTCTGGAAACGTTGAGATTCGTCTCCTCCGGATCAAATACCACTGGCGTCGTGGGAGCAGGCGTCAGATACGGAAACTGAGCGTGTCCCTCCATCGGAATGTCATCGATGGATGCCTGAAAGACGGCGAAGTTGTCCTGCGGGTCAGCCTGCGCGCTGAAGTGCACGAGAACACACGTCGGTGCTGTCTTAATTTCCGTTTCAAGCAGAGCCACAGAGTCGAGCTGGCCTCCACTTCCGGAGAAGTCGACGGTCGCGGTTCGCGGCCCCGTCGAAACCGCCTTGAATTGACCTCCAGCGAGATTTGAACATTCTTGCACCCGAGTTTGGGCCGAGGCGGTTGAGAGGGGAGCTCCAATCATAGCAACCGCCAGAACCATTGCCGTAATGCTCGCAAGTGTACTCACAAACCTTTTGCTAATTCGCATAATGTTCTCCTTTCAATCAAACGAGTAGAGCTTCTGTCGCCGGACAGACGACAAATCGCAGAAGACTAGAGATCGCAGACCCGTGCATCAATGTGAAGCGACGCTTACTTGCATGTTTGCGCTTGCAAACGTGTTGAACTGCTGAAGCACGGGGAAACCCGCCGAAGAGCCGCCGATAAGCTGGCCGAGTTTGCCGCCTGGGTCAGTCGTAAGCGTGAGGTCTGCGGTGCCGATGGAGATCGCCGGCACGAGTGTGTCCATTCTCACCCCGTTGCCTCTGACCTTCGCCCACCAGATGGCTTCAAAGGACCCGGCCGGCGTCGTGGACTCGGTCACCGTTCCGTCGAGCGACAGGCGCGGACTGCCCGGTAGCGGGACGGACACGAATAACGGGCTGCCCGCCCCGCCGCGCTCGTAGTCGTAGTCAATCGTCGGAACCTGCTGTGCAGCAACGCCCAGCCGTTCGAGATGGTTCGCGAACTTCGCGTCAGACGTGTAGTACCAGAGTGTGTAGTTATTGATGTCACCGCTGAAATCAGGCGGGACAATGACTACGCCGATCTGAACTACCGAACCGGCCTTTACCCTGTCGCCATCAACGGCGATGCCTCCACATCGGGCCGTGCGAACTACAATCGGCGTGACAGGCTGGCCCTCGCCGACGAGGTGAAACTCGGCGGGGACGAGCGCCTGCGCTTGCTCGGTCGGAATCAAACCAACGCCGATGCTTTCAATGCAGTCCGTAAATGCGACAGTGAACCCCACAGAATCGCTATCCGTCTGTTGCGCGATCGGCGCAGCCCCAACGCTGGAGAGTAACAAAGCCAAAAGCAACGCCGTCGCATGCAGTAGTGGTCTTCTCATTTCAGTTTCTCCCTTTTCAATTGCGAATTTATCCACGACGCACACGAAGCATCGATGGCATCAACCGGATTCTTGTCCCTCTTCGTGTGCTGTTTCTGATGTGTTGCACAGTCCTATCCTTCCAACCTGTTCAATGTGCCAATCATCGTGATTTAGGTTCGTGCGGGCGTGGACTGTTGCTGCCTACTGCTCTCCCTCACCGGCTACTTCCCACTCACCGAGCCGCAACTCTTTCGCCGCGCTGTCATACTCGATCGGTTTTTCATTCCTCAGAAGATCCACGAGCATTTGCATCTCTTCTGGAGTTTGCGGTTGTAGAGTCGCAGTAAAGGTGCCGTGAGGGTTGCCTCCCAGGTTTCCAGCCCAGAGCTGGACATCAATTTGCCCAGAGTGACTGTTCAGATTCCATTTCGCCTTGTAGCTCAGAAGTTTTGTCATAGTAGTCACCTTCCTTCCTGGTTAATGATTCTTGTTACTTGTCACCGCGCCGCGGGTGTAGGAGTGTGCGGATCGCTGACGAAGTTGCTGAGCAGCAGCGTCTGTTGCGTGAAGTTGATGTACATCTCGAACGTGGGAACGACGAGCGATCCTGGCGAACCTCGCAGCACTTTGATGCAGGGGACGATGCCGACTCGCGCGCCGGGCGCTGCTATGTCGTTTCCGTTCATCTCCAGAAAATCGACCTGGTTGGGATTGAGAGTCACGATCTTTCGAGTTGGACGCCCCGAGCGATCAACGAAGACATTGTCGTCGGCATCGTGAAGAGTTATCTCCACGGTAACGGGATCTGGCGGACTCAAGCTGTTGGGATTCTCCGCGTTGACCACGTACAGCCGGGCAGTCACTCCTTGTGTAATTCCCACGAGGCCGAAAGCGACTTCGGGAGGGAAGGGCGGATCGGGCTGCGGGTCGAAGCCTCTCGGGGTTCCGGGACTGAGCACAAACGTTGTCTTGAGCAGGTTGTTGAATATCTCGAGGGTGGGGACGGCCAGGGTGCCTTCACTGATTCTCAAGATCCTGACACAGGGAACGATGACTACGCGCGCGCCGGGGCCGGATACAAGATTCCCGTTCAGATCCAGAAAATCGCCATGGTGAGGATCGATGGTCGCGGTCTTTTGAACCGGGCGCCCTGAGCGATCGAGTATGAGGTCGCCGTTGCTGTCGTGAAAACACATCTCCACGGTGACAGGACTGGGTGGAATCGAGCTGCCGGGATCCGGCGAATTGACCACGTTGATGCGTGCGGTCTGCCCCAGCGTGACGCCGACCGTCGCAAGAGGGCGGTGGGCCGGACCGGCTTCATCGGGCAGGGCAGCGGCGCGTGCCGGCCCGGACGCATTGGCTGGATTCAGGTTGCCCACGACAAACAGCATCGTAAGAACTATTGCCGTTACGCGCGGAAGGATGTTAATGAGTCTTTTCCTGGTCATATTCTTCTCCTATCAAAAATTGCGTTTTGCATGGCGGCGTTTTGGAGTCGATGCCGCGCACATCGTTCTGACTTCGCTTTATTCGAACTGTTTCATCGCAAATTTCTCGTATCCGCTAATTTGCATTCGTGCTCCAATCAACATAAGGAGACGCAAAACGGAGGGTGTCTTACCACCGGGTGAAACTTTCTTTCGTTCGAGCCCGAGAGTTTATGAAATCCGATTCGAGCGAGCCGAAAGCGACTTCATACAGATCTTCAGCACACCGCCGGACGTTCTGGTCGAGTGGACCTGACCTTGCCCGGCCCTGCGATGAATTTGGTCTGCATCTTCTCCTGTCAGTATCGCGGCCTGCTCGGCGGTGATCTTTGGGGTCAATGCCGCGCACGCGTCGCACCAGTTGAATTCGGGCAACTCGCCGCGAATGACGATCTTTTCAGTCTCGAAAGTTATTTCTCTTCTTAGCTTCATCAGCTGGTCCCTTTCCTCCAGCGAGAGCATCAACTGCCGAGGGCGGCGACTGGATGACCCTGGCTCGGTCGTTTATCTCTTCGTTCAACAACGGGCTTGCGATAAGATCAACGCGCCCGGATTGCCCGCCCTCGAAGGCTCGCGTCGACAACGGGGCAGACCTTAGCGCGGATGGTGAGGTGAAGTCTTTTACGGCGGCTTGAATTTTCTTTAACTTTCTTGGGCGGAGTTGAATGCAGCCTGTAAGCAAAGAAAACGAATCGACTTACCAGTTTGACGCGTTCGAGCTCGATCCGGTCCGGCGGGTGCTGTCGAGAGGCGGCAAGGCCATTGCGCTCAAGCCGAAGGTCTTCGAGACGTTGCTGGTTCTGGTGCGAAACAGCGGCCGGGTGATGGACAAGGATGAGCTGATGCGGCAGGTGTGGCCCGACACCGTGGTCGAAGAGGTCAACCTGGCGCACAACGTCTCGGTGCTAAGGAAAGCTCTTGGTCAGAAGTCAGAAGAGAACCGCTTCATCATCACAGTGCCGGGGCGAGGTTATGGCTTCGTCGCCGAAGTAACGGAGACTCAACGCAGCGCACCGGCTGCCGCGTCGTTGGCCGAATACGAGCTGACTCGCTCGCGCCTGGTTGTAGAAGATGAGACAGACGAGAGAGACCTGCCAGTGACGTCCCAGATCTATGCCGACGATACACGACCTCTACCGGCAAAGCAGGCCAAGTTCCCTCGGGTGCTGGGGCGCATGCGCTTCGTCTTCGCGGCGGTGCTAGTCTGCCTGGTTATCGGAGTGGCGCTGCTGATCAACAGCGCACGGCCACCGCAGCCACCGCCTTTCGCGCAGATCAAATCAATTGCGGTGCTGCCGTTCAAGCCCTTGGTGGCCGAGAGTCGAGATGAGTCACTAGAAATGGGAATGGCCGACACGTTGATCGCAAGGCTGAGTAACATAAGAGATATCAACGTGCGGCCAGTGAGCGCCGTACGAAAGTATGCGGGGATGGAGCAGGATGCGGTTGCGGCTGGTCGAGAGCAGAGAGTGGATGCAGTAATCGATGGGCAGATACAACGGTCGGGCGAGAAGATAAGAGTGACGGTGCGGATGGTGCGAGCAGCAGATGGCGCGGCGATGTGGACCAATCAGTTCGACGAGAATATGAAAGACATATTTCGAGTACAGGACTCGATCTCTGAGCGTGTCGCCGGATTGCTGGCAGTGAAACTGACTGGCGAAGAGAGGGAGCGGCTCGCCAAGAGTCATACCGATAACACGGATGCATACCAGCTCTATCTGATGGGCCGCTATCACGTGAACAGAATGACGGACGATGGGTTGTTGAAAAGCCTCGAGTACTTTCAGCAGGCGATTGGAAAAGATCCGAACTTTGCTTTGGCACATGCGGGCATGGCTGGCGCTTACAACGCACTCGGCGGCTTCAATGTCCGTCCGCCGAAGGAAGTCTACCCAAAAGCCAGATCGGCAGTGCTGACGGCCTTGAATCTGGATCCCCTGCTGGTCCAGGCTCACACGGAGCTGGCGATGCTGAATCTCACTTTTGACTGGGACTGGGCGGCTTCTGAGAGAGAATTCAAGCGAGCGATAGAAATCAACCCGAGCGATTCGGATGCTCATTACTTCTATTCATTCTATTTGGCTTTTATGGGGCAGTTTGATAACGCAATCGCAGAGAGTAGGAAAGCTCAGGAGCTTGATCCGGTCTCCCTGGTGAAACTCACAGGACTGGCACAGGTACTGTTAATCGCGCGGCGGTATGACGAGTCGTTGGAAAAATGCGAGAAGGCGCTCGAGATGGATCCGAACCTCGGCTTTGCTCATTGGTTGCTTGGCCTCGCTTATATGTATAAAGCGTCTTATGAGCCAGCAATTCTAGCTATGCAAAAGTCGATACCGCTCTCAGGAGATAGTCCTGATGAAGCCGCCGCCCTCGCGCACGCCTATGCGCTGTCCGGCAACAGAACGGAGGCGCGAAAGATCCTCGAGGAGCTGAAGCAGCAAGCAAAGCGCAGGTATACGTCACCAGGTACGCTAGCCGATCTCTATGGCTTGCTTGGAGACAAAGACCAGGCTTTTTCATTGCTCGAGAAGGCTTACGACGAACGGGATAACATGGTGGTTCTGCTGAAAGTGGATCCGTATTTCGATCCGCTGCGATCAGATCCGCGATTTGCCACCCTGCTGCGGCGCGTCGGTTTCCCGGAGTGAGCAGTGTCTCACCCTGCGCTGCCCCGAATCGCTCCGGCGATCAAGGAACAGCCGTGTAGACTATGTCTCTTATACCTGGTCACGTTTCGTGCCTCACCATTGGGAGGACTGGCCGAGAACGAACATCTTTCGCTTAGCTGAGCGCTATCATTTGGAGAAGCAGATATGCCTTCACCTGCAATCCGGCAATTGTTAGCCGCCAAGTTGGCGGTGTGTCTCTTGCTCGCACCAACAGTGGCGGCGAGCAAGTTTCAATCAGGCGATGAAGCTGCCATCCGTGCACTCGTCGAACACTACTTCGCGGCCTATGCGAAGGAGGATCTCGATGCCATTGTGCAGCTATGGAGCGACAAGTCTCCCGATCTTGCTCAGGCGAAAGCGCGGCTGAAAGAGTTCTTTTCGCTGAACCAACAAATCGAGACCAGGAATCTCAGCTTTCGTCAATTCAAAGTGGAAGGTGACCACGCCAACGCCCTTGCCACAGTCGACGTGAGTGGGATCGACATCAAAACCGGCAAACCAAGCGCGGGTCTTGGGAACATGAACCGGGCGCTGAGCATTGTGAAAGAAGCGGGAGAATGGAGGGTGTGGCGCGACATATCGGCGGAGGAAGAACTCGCCGCCCGTTTGATTGCGGCAAAGAGCGATGACGAGCGCAAAGCCATACTCGGCGAACGGCCGGAATTTGTGAACCTTGGGCTGCGAAAAGCCTTAATCGAACAGGGCGTTGCGTTGAGAGCCAAAGCAAATTTTCCGCAGGCGCTCACCACCTTTGAACTCGCTCAACGTGTAGCCGAGCAGATCAACGATCAAACAGGTATCGCAGAAGTATCAAATTACCTCGGGAGTGTCTTGCTTGCGCAGGGCAAGCGCGACCTGGCAATGGAGAGCTATCAAAAGAGTTTGGCGCTTTGCACAACCCTGTCGGAAAAGGCATGTATCGCAAACGCCCTGCAAGGCATCGGAAACACCCATGAAGCAAAAGCCGAGCACGACCTCGCCATAGACTTCATCAAGAGGGCGATGACTATTAACGAGGAGTCGGCCGATCAGCCGGGCATCGCTAAGGTGCTGATGGATCTTGGCATGATTTACTACCGTGTCGGTAACTATCCGCAAGCTCTGGAGGCCTATCAGAGAGCTCTTCCCATTCTCGAATCTGCCGGCGACACGCAGAGAGTTGCCGCCGTGCGAAATAGTGTTGGATTAGTTCAGAGAACGCGGGGGGAGGGGGCTTCAGCAATCGAGTCCTATCAGAAGAGCGTGGAATTGTATGAGAAATTGGGCGACAAGTTGGGGTTGGCCAACGTTAACAATGGGATCGGAGTCGTCTATAGCCAGCGTGGCGATTACAGCTCGGCAATGCGATATTTTCAGAAGAGCCTGGACGTGTACGAGAAGCTGGAGAACAAAAGAGGAGTTGCCGATTCTCAGGGTAACATTGGTATCGTCCAACGTCTGCAAGGCAATTACAATCTGGCGCTCGAATATCAACAGAAGGTATTAGCTTTCAGGGAAGCGAGCGGGGATCAGCTAGGCATCGCACGTGCGCTGAATAACCTGGGTTTGATCTACACGGATAAGGGCGATTACTCGCAATCCCTGGAAGCATATTCGAAAAGCCTCAAGCTGAACGAGACGTTAGGCAATAAGAGCGAGGTAGGCGCCGTGCTCCAAAACATTGGAGTGGCTTATCGCTATCAGGGCGCTTATGACCTGGCGCTTGAATATTACCGGAAGAGCCTGGAGATTAGAGAACAGTTAGGAGAAAAAGGGCAAAGCGCTGGTCTACTCAGGAGTATCGGGATAGCTTACGAGCAGAAGGGGGACCATCAGCAGGCGGTGACCTATTCCGAACGGGCGGCCAATCTTGCCAGAGAGATCGGGTTTCGCGAGGTGCTCTCCAGCGCTCTCACCACGGCGGGAAATGCTCACCTGGCTCTCGGAGAAACCGAAAAATCACGCGCGGCGTTTGAGGAGGCTATTGCGACTGTCGAAGCGCTGAGGGGTCAAGTCGCCGGCGGCCCGCAAGACCAACAACGTTTTTTCGAAGGCATAGTCTCTCCATACTATCGGATGGTCGAACTCCTGGCAGCGCAGGGAAATACGACTGAGGCTTTATCCTATGCAGAGCGCGGCAAAGCACGCCTTTTGTTGGATGTCCTGAAAAGCGGAAGAGTGAATATTGACAGGGCGATGACGGATGCAGAGAGAGCACAGGAAGGAAAGATTCGAGACTCGTTTGTCTTGCTGAATACGCAAATCTCCGCTGAAACCCGACTCCCACAACCCGACCAGAAGCGCCTTAGTCAGCTCAAGGCTCAACTCGAAACCGCGCGTCTCGGTCAGCAGGAATTCCAAACCAGGCTGTACGCCACGCATCCGGATTTGAGACTTCATCGCGGTGAGGCGCCAACACTGACACTGGCTCAAGCGGGCGAGCTTTTGAATGACGCCACTGCGCTGCTCGAATATGTGGTGTCGGATGACCGAACGCTCTTATTCGTGCTAACCGCGCCTGGACGGAAAGAGGCGCAGGAACCTGTCTTGAAGGTCTACGACCTGAAGATCAAACGCAAAGAGCTTGTTGATCGCGTGCAGAAGCTCAATCAGCGAATAGCAAACAACGACATTGAATATGCCGCCCTGGCGAGTGAGCTTTATGAATCACTCATCGCTCCCGCTCGCGAACAGCTGAAAGGCCAAACACGCCTGGTCATCGTTCCTGATGACATACTCTGGGAGACTCCGTTCCAGGCGCTTCGCTCTCCAGATGGGCGATTCCTCATTCAAAGCGCCGCGGTCTCGTATGCACCCTCACTTACTGTCCTGAGAGAGATCGCCAAATCACGCAAGCCTCGCTCTGCGAATACACTGCTTGCAATGGGCAATCCGAAGCTTGCGGGGCAAACCGTTTCGCGCTCCAGGAACGTCTTGATGAGCGCCAGCTTCGAGCCGCTGCCGGAAGCCGAAAGGATGGTGATGGCGCTGAGCAAGATGTATGGCGCTAAAGCAAGAATCTACGTCGGCGCCGAAGCTCGCGAAGACCTGTTGAAAGCCGAAGCCGGCAACTATCGAATCTTGCAACTGGCGACTCACGGGGTCATCAATAACGTTAGCCCGATGTATTCACACGTCGTTTTGGCGCAAGGCAATGACGCGAAAGAGGACGGATTGCTCGAGGCGTGGGAGATCATGCAGATGGATCTCAAAGCGGACCTTGCTGTGTTGTCGGCTTGCGACACAGCGCGCGGAAGGATAGGAGCAGGCGAAGGAGTCATCGGACTTGCATGGGCTCTGTTTGTCGCAGGGTGTCCGACAACGATCGTCAGCCAGTGGAAAGTCGAATCTTCGAGCACGGCCGAGTTGATGCTGGAGTTTCATCGTCACCTGCTCGCAGGCGAGAGCAAGAGCGAGGCAATGCGCCGCGCCTCTCTGAAGCTGATGGCCGACAGAAGATTCAGTCATCCGTTCTACTGGGCCGGCTTTATTGTGGTCGGGAACGGAAACTAGCGGGATCAGTCGATTCAGACGACTGAGCCGTATGTCCACGCGAATGATGCGACCTTCGAGAGCGAGCGTTACTCTTTCGCTCAATCATCATCACTGCCCGATTTATCCGACTTCTTTTTCAATCTCCGCGACGTGTAATCAGTCCTTGCCTGAAGGGATTCAGGATCAGTGATCGCGCTGAGCAGAGCCTCTCCGTCAGCAAACGCAGTCAATCCGGCGCTCATCACCCGTGAAACGGCGTTGACATGCTCTTTGGTGATGACGACCGGCACTGACGGCATTCGGATGATCTCTGAGGCCAGTTGCTCCACATTCTGATCCAGTTCATCAAACGGCACGACTCGATTGACGAAGCGCATGGCTTGCGCCTCCTGTGGTGTGAACTGCCGACAGGTCATTACCAGTTCCTTCGTCATCGCCGGGCCGATCTCTCGCACCAGTCGCGGAATTCCTCCCCACGCCAGCGGAATGCCGAGCTCGATCTCGGGAATCGAGAAGCGGGCATCTTCCGAAGCTATGCGCAGATCGCAAGCTGCTGCGAGCACCACTCCTCCGCCGACTATGTGCCCGTGCAATCGAGCAATCGTCGTTGCGCGCATCTGCTCGATGGCATCCGCCATGCGCCGTCCGTACTGCGCCGCTTCGCGCCTGTAGAGCCACGACTCTCCAGAAGCGGGAACGGCTTCGAACGCCGGAGAATCCTTGAGATCAGCGCCGGCACAGAATGCCCGGCCGGCCCCGCTCACGACGACTACGCGCGCCTCGCGCTGCTCATCGAACCAGCGCGCAGCTTCGACGAGCTCTCGGAGCATCTCCCGATTCATCGCGTTCAATCGTTCAGGGCGATTGAGCGTAAGTCGACCCAACGCCCCCTGGATTTCAGTCTTGATCGTCTCGAAGCTCATCGCTCGCTCACTGGCCCTTCCCTGGCGAGCCTGCTCGCCAATTGGTGAAGTGGCTGACCGCAATCCACAATACGCAATCCGCAATCCCTCTCATGGTTTCCTTTCAGCAGCTTTTTTCAAAGGCTCAAGGCGTTTGCGCGTCGCCTCCGCTTCCGGGTCGGGCGGAGGAGGGTTCAGCATGCGCGCGAGGAATGCGAGACCTTCCATTGAGCGGGGCCGAAGGGTCCGCCCCACGTGATCTGCTCCGCGCACCAGATGATATTCGTGCAGAATCTTCTGATCCCACAACAGGCGATGAAGAAACTCCGCTGCTTCGTGCAGGTAAAAGGCATCTTCATCGCCTGCATCGAGGTAGATGCCCAGCCCTGACGCACGCAGGCGGTCGGCTCTGGCCAGCGCAATCGAAGCGACGTTGTTTGCTTCCCAGTAGGCTTCATCAAAGGGCTTTCCGAATATTGTCTCCATCAAATCCTGTCCGCGATAGAACTTGTAGCGAGATGACAGGTCCTTCCATTTCAGCACCGGATCTATGCCTGGCTCCAGCGCAGCAAGAGCGCCGAACTTTTCCGGGTACTTGAAACCGATCCGCAGCGCTCCCATCCCGCCCATCGAGATGCCGAAGAGCAGCGTGCCTTTGCGCTCGCGCGTGACTTTGAACTTCGCGCGCAGGTGATCTAGGAACTCGGTCACGATGAACGTCTCCCATTTCTCGGAGCCGTCTTTGTAGTCCATATAAAATGACCGCGCCGCGCTCGGCGTGACTACGACCATCGGCGGCAACGTGCCTGCTTTCCACATCTCATCAAAAAGCGAACGCAGTCGCGCAAGGAAGCTCTTATCGCCGCCGCCGCCGTGCAGGAAGAACAGCAGCGGTAAATCCTTCGCTGTCTCATAACCGTCAGGCAACAGCGCGGCATACTCGACCGGAGCAGGCACCAGCCTGGTTTCGACCTTGCCGTCAACAAGCTGGCTGGCTGAAACGCTGCGGGCAAGGCAACAGATGACGAGGAATGAAAGCATCAGACCTGCTCTTTGCATCATTGCGTGTGTTCTCCTTCCCTCAATCACAGATGCGCTCGCGTTTGCGCTGGAGAAAACCCTTCATCAATCTCAGCGGCTCATCCGAGCGATAGGCTTCGGCGAACGACTCGATGCCGCGCTCGATCGCCTCGTCGAGTGAAAGGGTTTCCCACTGGCGAAGCAAAGCTTTCTGCAAACGAACGGCGCGCGGCCCGGCTTCGAGGATCGCTTCGACCCAGCGGTTGACGGCCTCATCGAGTTGCTCTTCAGGAACGACGCTTTCAATCAGGCCGCATTTCGCCGCCTCTTGAGCGGAAATGGTCTCGCCTGTGTAGATCAACCGAGCCGCCATTCCCCATCCCACGAGTCGCGGCAGCAAGGCGGCTTCGATGACCGACGGGATGCCGACCCTGACCTCGGGCATGCCGAAGCTGGAATGCTCAGATGCTACCCGCAAGTCGCACGAAGCCGCAACTTCCAGGCCCGCGCCGAGGCAATAACCCGATATCCGCGCGATGACCGGAACGGGCAGTTGGCGCAGTGCGGAGCAGGCTTCGTGCAAACGTGTGATGAACACGCGAGCGGACTCTTCATCAAGCTCGGCCATCTCGTTGAGGTCTGCGCCGCCGATGAAAGCGCGATCTCCGGCGCCGGTCAGAATCAGCGCGCGGAGGCGCTCGTCGACGCGCAGGCTGTCGATCGCTGAAGTCAGCTGAGTGATCAACTTGCTGTTGAGGATGTTGAGCCGCGCCCGGTAATCGATGACGATTCGAGCGACGCGCCCGCGGTCGTGATGATCTTCCAGCGACAGTATGATTGATGGCTCAGGTGCCATTGTGTGTGTGACTCAACGTGTAGCCGGGGATTATCTCACGCCCGGGGGCGAGAGCGAAAACAGGTGTGAGGTCCCGCGCTCTCGCGGGATGAAGGACACCAGTGAACCTGTCGCTTCCAGTGGCTCGGTGTTCAAAGACCAGGACACTGCTTTGGGGCGACCATTCTGTCTCACTGAGGCAAACATTACTGCATCCTTTCGCAACCCTGGTCTTCAATGTTGAACAGCGACGCCATTACGATTGTAACGAGTTGCAATGATCATATTGGTCGGGCATCATCATCTCTCCTGTAAATTGTCCGGTCTCCTGTAAATTATCCGGGCCGGTGGTCGGATGCTCGGCCACGGGGCTTATATGGCAGATCAAAGCGATCCTCTCTTAATCCCTTTTCTGCAAGCATCGGATGAGGAGGAGGTGGATCGTCTCCTGGGCCAGATCTTGACCGAAACCGCGCAGCCAATCGTGAGCGGCGTCGTGCGCACCTATATCGCCGGTTCTTCCTACTACTCAGGAAGCGATCAGGTGTCCGAAGATATCCAAAACCTGATCGCGGATGCCACGGTTCAGATACTGAAGCGTTTAAGGCAAATAAGGCTGAAGCCGGAAATGGGAACTATCAGCAGCTTCAAGGGCTACGTGTCGGTCACCGCTTATAACACCTGCCACAGACACCTGCGTCTGAAGTACCCGCAACGAGCTCGTTTGAAGCATAAGGTTCGCTATATCCTTACTCACAAGAAGGGCTTTAGCCTTTGGAAAGACGATCAAGAGAACTGGCTCTGCGGGACCACGGAATGGCTGGAGAGTCGAAGAATCCCGGTTTCGAGGGGCCGCATCAATCAACTACGAAATGATTCTCAAGCTCTTGAAGAGGCTGGATTATCGCCCGACAGAGTTGACGATAGTGACCCCTTAGAAGTGGTAACCGCCATTTTCAGATGGGCAGACGGCCCTCTGGAAATCGATGACCTGGTAAGCCTGACGGCGGAATTATGCAGAATCAAAGACTATGCTCCACAATCGGAATCCGAGACGGACTTATCGTCCGTCCCCGATTACACACAGCGCGACTCGCTGAGCGACGCAACCAGTAAAGCCGAGCAGCGCGTTTACTTAAAACGGCTGTGGGAGGAGATTTGCCAACTGCCGATCGAGCAACGAAGTGCTCTTCTGTTGAATCTGAGGGACCCACAGGAGAGCAGCTTGATAACGTTGCTTTCCGACATAGGGATAGCGACTGTTCGAGAAGTAGCGTCCGCACTAACCCTCCCAGTCGAGCGGGTCGCAAGGCTATGGAATGATTTGCCCCTGGATGATTCCACAATCGCCCAGCATTTGCAGGTTACCAGGCAGCAGGTAATTAACTTTCGAGTGTCGGCTCGTCGCCGCTTGTCGCGCCGCATGAAGGCGCTTGGTAAGCCGTTCTAATTTTTCTCGTATATGGCAATATATTCATCTTTTCACATCTTCCAATTATCAAAAGGGGCATGCTGATGTTCAGGTATCGCTTTTCGAAGAAACACCTATCAGACTCGCAAATAGAGCGCTATCAGCGACGAGTCATGCGGCCTGATGAACTCATATCGACCAGCGATCACCTGGCAGCTTGCTCCGAATGCTCTCAACGTTTTCACGCCCCCCATCTTGTCGAGGCGGCCTATAAGTTCGCCCATAATTCGCTCGAAATCACAGCTGAAGATCACCTTCTATTTGAGCAGCTTGCCGGTTATGCCGATGACAGTCTCGGAACGCCGGATCGTGAGAAGGTCGAGCTTCATCTGGCAGCTTGTGAAGAGTGCGAGTCTGATCTGCAAAGTCTCTTTGATCTCTCCGCACTGATTAGCGGCAGAGATAAGGAACCACGGTTGTCAAAGGTCCCTTCTCCAGTCGCCTCGCCAACTTTCTGGGAACGCCTGCGTGCCCGCCGGCGGCCCTCGACCTATCGCGATCTGCTTTCCGCACTGAGCTATCGTCCACTCCTTCCGGCAGCCAGCTTGCTGGTAGTTGCGGCTCTTGTCATTTGGGGCATTACACGGTCAACGCAAGAGCGGATTGACGGACTGACCCTGCAGATAAGGCAGCTTCAGGCGGAAAATGATTCGATGCGCGACGCAGCATCTAATGCCGATGCACAAATCGCGAGGCTAATGAAGGAGAATGAAGAAGTGCGGCTGGCCGGAGACTTGTCCCCGGCGGCTTTGCGGCTAAACGATGGGATCGGGTCAGTGGCTTTGGATGAGACCGGAACTATTCAAGGCCTGGAAGCGCTTCCGGCTGAACTGAGAACGGCTGTTCAAACAGCTCTAACGAGTGCGCGGTTACAGGTCGCGCCTGGTCCGGCGGTGAAGATAGGGCGGGTCGGCACGTTGCTCGGCGAGAAGGATAATATAGAGACATTCAAGTTGATAACACCGGTTGGTTCTATTGTGCTGTCAAACATCCCAACATTTAAGTGGGAGTCGATGCCAGGGGCGACGCATTACACGGTGCTTGTCCGCGACGTAAACACCGGCAGGGAAATCGAAAGCGAACCGCTTTCAGATACACAGTGGACTCCGAAAGAGCCCCTTGCCCGTGGCCATACATACGCATGGATGGTAGAGACCGTAAAGGATGGACGGAGATTGCGATCCCCCGCTCTCGACAAGCCTTACGCTGCCTTCAAGGTTCTGGAAAAAGAGTCATTCGATAGAATTCAACGCTCTCAAGCTTCGTGGGGAAACTCCCACCTGGTGATGGGCATTCTCTACGCCAAGGCAGGTCTGAAGGATGCAGCCAGAAAAGAGTTGAAGGAACTGCAGGCAGCGAACCCCGATGTCCGTGTCATCAACAAGCTGATTAAGAACCTTGACTCGAATAAGTGAGTGTTCAGCGAGAATCTATCTGCCATCGCCGACGACGACAAAGCTCGCCCAATAGAATGGGTCCTGGTATTTCTCAGACTTAAGCATCTTCAGCGCCGCCGCTCGGAGGGCTTCTGCCTTTCCCGAAAGGTTGTTTGAAGATCTCACTGTAGACAATAGATTGTTGTGAAAACCAATCATCATCTCTGTTGTGCCGGCTGACTCTACCTTCCACTGGCTCACGACAGTCGTCGGGCAGCCGGCGACGAAAAATGACCAGCTCAACCCGGTGACCCCTTCCCCGGCTCTTATTTGTCCGCGTGCAGTCTCGCACGCAGAAAGAACGACGATGTCGGCATTCAGCTCGAGTTGGGCAATCTCCCAGGCCTCGAGCATTCCGTCTTCGTTATGATTCGAAACTACTTGAGATAAGACTATTCTTGAATACATCGGCCCCTGGTTGTCCAGGATGCTGTGAGTGGCAAAATGCAGCACCTTATAATTCCCCATCGCCGATTTTGCCGTTTCTTCCTGAGCGCTCGACCCTATGAACACTTTGCTGTTTTCGCGGCCATATATTTCCGCGAGGGCCTTCACTTCTCTTTCCGCCTCCGGAAGCGACGATAGAGTATTATCCCGGAAAGCAGCGGCAACACTCTTCTCTTCAGTACTCAGGGCAGGGTTGCCGAATGCAAGCAGCGTTGGCCTGAGGAAGGAACCGCTCCTGGGAGGTAGCGAGTCAACGCTCGGCGCGAGGGAGGCTTTCGAGGCCCGCTTTTTCACAATCTCGCACAAAACAGTCAGGGAGGGGGCGTAATATGTTGAGAAGTCTTCGATCAAATACCGTCCCGGCACACTCTGCAGCGCCTGGAAAGGAAGCTCCCACAAGATCTCATCGGGTGCCAGCACAAGCATGTTCCTGCCCGCCAGTTGATCCTTCGCGGGCTGAAGAAGCAGTTTATACAATTCAAGAGCCAACCTCTGTGTCCCTATACTGCGGGTTGCTATCCGCTCTCTGAAGGTCTGCACCATCAACATGAGGTCGGCTTTCTTAAGGGCAATGGGGTAGAGCTTGATGTTTATCCCGTTTGCCCCATTGCCTTGAGTATTATCCCTCGTGATAACAAAAAGGTAGGTCTTATCCTCCAACACCGCGAATTCGAGTAGAGCGGTCTTGCTGTCCGGCAACAATGCTCCCAGATCTTCGATAGCCAATGACCTGGCCTCGGCGCGATGCGCCTGCCGATCGCGGTCGGTTGCGTAGAGGTTATTCTCAAAAGATTCATATTCAAGTCTTGCTTTCCTCAAGCGGGCGTTGAGGTCTGCGATCAGAGACTGATTACTTCCTCTGGCCTGAGTCTCGGTGTAGATTCGGACATTGAGTAATTGGATCTCCGTCCGGAGTTGCTGTTCGTGCTCGCGGTCGCCGGCGGACATTTCTTTTGTGACGTTCAATTTGTTGCCCTGAAGAACGTCAAGCAAAACCCTGCCTTTTGCCCGCTCAGCGTAAAGCATGGCGTCTGCGACGCGATTCTGCTTTGCCAGCAAGTCGATCATCAGGTAATAAGGTTCGACTCTATTCTGGAAGAACAGGGTGCTCTGTTGTTCACGGCCGGCCACGTTGCTTCTTATGAGTTCGGCTTCACTGATTGCATCCGACAGAGCTTGGATGGCCGAATCAGATTGATATTGAGCAAGGCTCGCCTTCGCCTTTGAGAGCAGAGCCAGATAAGAAATGTTCGGCTGGCTCAGCTCGCGGGCGAGTACCACTGCTCGGTCTGAAAGCTCGAGCGCCTCGCGGTAACTCTTCTTCAGCACATAAACTTCGGCTTTTCGCCAGAGTAACTCCGCCTCTCGGTTTTTGTCCCCGATCTTATCCGAAGCTGCTAAGGCTTTGTCGAAGTAAGCCAGCGCCGAATCGTAATTGCTCTGGGCCTGAGCGACCGTACCCAGTCCTTCCAGGGAAGGTATTATCAATCTAGTCGCTGCGATGGCCTCAGCTATTTTCAATGCAGCCTGGAAGCTATCAAATGCTTTTTCGTATTTGCCCTGCCTTTGATTGCTGAGGCCGATATTACTGAGAGCGGTCGCGACGGCGATTTTGTTATCGAGTTGCAATGCCAGTTTCAAACTCTGCTCCAGGAAATCATTGGCTCTTGGATAGTCTCCCTGGTCCAGATATAGAATTCCCAAATCGGTAAGAATTCTTTGACGTGTATCGGTGGGATTGATGGCCTCGATTGTCGTCAATGCCCGGTGATAGTAGTTAAGGGCCTTTGCGTAGTTACCCAAAAAGTAATAGACCTGTCCTAGATCTTCCAATCTATCTGCAACCGCCGTCCGGTATGGGAGACCTGCCGCGACCATCTCTTCAAAGAGCGCGAGCGATTTTAGCAGTAAATCCAATGCGCGAGGGTAATCACCCTCCCAGGTACTGATGTAACCCAGATTGGACCAGGCGATTGCCTTGCTATACCTGAAAAAATTTGATGATTCCTTTCCTTCGAAGAGAGCTGCCGTGAGCGAAAGGCTGCGCATTGAGACTTCTTTCGCAGTTTTGTAATCCCCGATGCTTATGTACAGCGTTCCAAGATCATTCAATATGCGGATGCAATCGAGTTTCGAGTTGATCTCTTCAAAAGCCTTAAAGCTCCTGTCATACGACTCTATGGCGTTTTGAAAATCGCTGGTCTCGAACTGAACCCTGCCCAACCCATACAGCGCCGTCGCTAACAGCCGTTTCAAGTCTGACCTGTTATCTGCGGGTTTAAGAACTGACTCCAGGCAGACGCGGATGCAATTCCGGTAAGCTTCTATGGCTTTTTGTGGCTGTCGCGTTTCGTAGTAGAGTTTGCCGATCTTGTGGAAGGCGTTGGCTTGGATAAGCGAATTACCTGACCTTTCTGAGGCCGCTACCAGGACCTGTAAGAGAAAAAACGATCTCGAAGGATCTTTTGCATTGTTGGCTTTTTCAGCTTCCCTCATTAGCGAACCGCAGAATACCTCCCCAATCAGGCTCTTATATTCGTCGAGCAGCTTGATCGCTTTTTGTTCATCACCGGTGGGCAAGGATACGATGGCCTCAAACAAATCGATCGAGTTTTGGATTGGTTTTATCGCTTGCGAGAAACCGACTAGAGGAAGGAAAAACCACACGCACACAAGGAAATAGTACTTGATGCCCACTCCGCTGCTTGCCATAACTCTGATGCTACAGAGGTTCTTTGATGGTCGGCAAGCTCAGTAAACCAGTGAGCCGCGGGTACT
>DASYSA010000242.1:0-5151 GCA_036003885.1 Blastocatellia bacterium
CGGAACCGCTCGCTACCGCAGGCGGTTTTGATTTCTAATGATGGTGGTTATTTTGGAAATCAAAGACATCGGTGTTGTATACTCTTCGCAATAGTTGTCCCGTCTGGCGGAAATACTAAATGGTAAAAAAGCAATGCCTGCAGCTAACGATACTCCTCGCATGTGTGACGTGCGGACTTGCAATCTCTTCACTTGCGCAAATGGGGTCGAACGAGGTGGAGGAAGCCTTTGCTCGGGCAAACCAATTGCACCAATCTGGAGACATTGAAGGCGCTATTAAGGGTTACCAGTCGATTCTCGCGAAGTACCCTCAAAGAGTTGACGTGCGGTCTAATCTCGGGGCCGCATATTCGCGACTGGGGCGTTATGAAGAAGCGATTGCTCAGTACAAACAAGCGCTAAAGCTCGATAGTCGAAATGAGACAATTCGTTTCAATCTCGCGCTTGCTTATTACAAAGGCGCATTATTTGTCGAAGCGGCCGATGAGTTCACAAGATTCCTCGCCGCTGCCGCCTCAGATCTGCCACAACGTCCCAACGCTGTGTTGCTCCTCGCTGACTGCCAGGTTCGAATAGGTAATTATAAGAAAGTCATCGAATTACTGTCGCCGCTGGCAGAAACTAATCCTAATGATCGAACCGTTGCTTTTCTGTTGGGCAGCGCGCTTATTGGCGACGATCAATTGACTCGTGGCCAGCTCCTAATCGACAGCGTATTTCGCGACGATGATTCCGCTCAGGCCCATCTGTTGCTCGGATCGATCCTGCTTATGGCCGATGATGGGCATGGTGCAATCAGGGAGTTTGAGCGCGCGATTCAATTAGATCCCAAGCTGCCAACACTGCATGCGTGGTATGGACGGGCGCTCATGCGAATGGGAGACACAGTGAAAGCTAAGACTGTTTTCAGCAGTGAGTTGAGTCAAAACCAAAATGATTTCGACGCCAATCTTTTCCTGGGAGTGTTGCTCCGACAGGACAAGCAGTTTAATGAAGCTTTTCAATATTTGTCTCGCGCAGTTCATCTGCGGCCACGCGATCAGTACGCCCGTTACCATCAGGCTGCGGTTTACGCTTCGCTGGGGAAACCAAAAGATGCATTGCCCTTGCTCGAAAGCGTGGTAAAGGAATTCCCTGACTTCTCTGAGGCTCGCGTGCTGCTGGCGTCTGTTTATTACCGGCTCAATCGAAAAGAGGATGGCGATCGTGAGCAGGCTATTGTTCAAAAGTTGAGTGCCGCCCAACAAGCCAAACAACCAGGCGCGCAGAATAGTAATAGTCAGGACGCCCCGGTCAAGCCGCCTGACAATTTCGAGAATCATTAGCACCAATTCAAGGAGAGGCGATAGATTTCTGTGAGTGCCTCAATGAAGAATGCACGAATTTCGTTGGCGCTACTGTTGGCCATCTTAATGGGCCACGCCGTGACCACAGGCGGGCAAACCTCGAGAGCAAGGGGAGTGCCTGCAAACACGAAAGCAACCTCGCAACTGAACGCCGCGTTCGACAAAGCCGTCAAGCTGGGCGACGAAGCTCGCTTAGCAGAACGATTGGATGAAGCAATCGAGTCATACACTAATGCCTTGCGCATTCGCCCCCAGTGGCCTGAGGGTTGGTGGTATCTGGGGGCAATCTTTTACGAAAAAGATCTTTACGCGCAGGGGCGCGATGCCTTCAGCAATTTGGTGGCGCTTGCCCCAAAGCGAGGACCAGCATGGGGCATGTTGGGCTTGTGTGAGTTTCAAACCCGCAATTATGAACGGGCTGTGATCTCTTTGCAGCGTGCTCGCTCACTCGGCTTCGATGGTAATCAGGAACTCGAGTCGGTGGTTCGATATCATACGGTGCTGCTATACATTCGCTTTGAGCAATTTGAGATCGCATATGAAATTCTGAGAGAATTTCTGCGTGTTGGTAATTATAGTCCGAAGATCGCCGAGGCATTTGGGCTAACGCTTCTGCGGATCCCGTCCCTTCCAAACGAAGTCCCAACGGACAAGCGTGAAGAAGTGTTGCTTGCCGGCCAAGCCGGCCTCAACATGGGCGCTCAACGTTTGGATGAGGCACGCAAGGCTTTTGATACCCTGCTCGCGGGCTACCCTAATGATCCGAACGTTCATTATTCATTCGGTGTCTTTCTAATGCGTCAGGACGCTGACGCAGCCCTCAGTGAATTCCGGCGCGTACTCGAGATCGAGCCTTTGCATCAGCCCGCGATGGTTCAGATGGCATTCGAATACTTGAAACGAAGGGATTACGACACAGCCTTGCCATTAGCCGAGAAATCCGTTGAGTTAGCACCGAGGATGTATCCCGCGCGAAATGTGTTGGGTCGCGTCCTACTGGAATTGGGTCAGACTGCGCGGGCCGTCAAGGAGCTTGAAGAGGGCGTGCGGCTGGCACCTAGCAGCCCGGAAATGCATTTTGCATTGGCGAGAGCCTATACGCGAGCTGGTCGACAGGCGGATGCGAAGCGCGAACAGGAAACATTCAAGACGCTACAGGCGCAGTACGAGGCCAAGGATAACTCAGGGAGCAATTCAGATAACACCACTGCCAAGCCGTAACAGGACCTGACAATTACAACAGCCAGATGTCTCGGGCTCATCGTTATCGAAGATAGCAATGGGCGAGCTGGAGACTAAGCTGTATTTTGCGGAGAAACGGATAGTGCATGCAGTTCTCAAGGTTGGGGAATAGAAGTTCTCTTTGTTTGGCAGTGCTCTTAATTTTGATCTGTTTGGCGACGTTTGACGATGCCTCGCGGGCTTTGTCGCGCGGTTCTATTCAGGAGAAGGTAGGGCAATGGAATCCGAGAAACACAAGCGCTGATGTTCAATTTGTCGGCGATCAGGTTTGCGCCCAATGTCACCAGAGGGTGATTGAGTCCTACTCACAAAGCCCCATGAGAATGGCCATGGAGTCGGTCGGCGAGTCGCGTGTGCTGGTGGCAAACCCTGTTTTGAGCTTTCGAAATGGCCCGTACTTATACCTGATCAAGCGGAAGGACAAGCAGAGCTTTTACACCGTGTCAGACGGAAAGGAAAGTATTACCGTTTCCATTCTTTATGCCTTTGGCCGAGGCAAAGCAGGCCAGACTTATGTCTTCCAAAACGAGAGCGAGCTTTACGAAAGCCGGGTGAGTTTCTATAAAGACATCGCCGGACTAGACCTTACCGTCGGCACCGCAAATAAGGTCCCTGCGTCACTAAAAGAGGCGCTGGGACGCCGGCTCTCTGAGGATGAGACAAAGAATTGCTTCATTTGTCATTCAGGCAAAAGCATGAGTGGCGGAAAGATCAATCTGGAAAAGGTAAGTCACGGCATTCGTTGTGAGACTTGTCACGGGCCAGGTGGTTCACATGTAGACGCGGTCCAATTGGGGGAGCCGGGAAGGAATCTGATCTTCAACCCCAATCGTCTGGGTGGCGATGAGTTATCCCAGGACTTCTGCGCCGCTTGTCATCGTCCCAGCAACGATTTTGAGAAGATGCGAAGCCTGCAAACCAACAATGTAAGGTTTCAACCTTATCGAATTTTCTACAGCAAATGTTATTCGGATGATCGTCGAATTAGCTGCACCGCATGCCACAACCCGCATGAACCAGTTAAGGAGGATACAGCCTACTATGATGCGAAGTGTCTGGCCTGCCATACTGTGCAATCCAGGAAAAATGCGAGGCCAAATTCGACCGATCAAGGCTCTGCAATCAGCTGCAAAGTAGCTACGAAAGACTGTGTTTCCTGCCATATGCAAAAGATAGGGCCGGTGCAGACGCACTTCAAGTTCACCGATCACTACATTCGGGTCGTCAAATCAGGAGCTGCTTATCCGAACTGACATTCATTAGCTCATTACCTATTGAGAGAGACTGCTGACTATGCGACTTGTTTATCTGATCATCATCGCCGTGGTTTTGTTCGCCATCGCTCCGACTTTTCAGGCATCGCATGGACAGACGAAGCTGGCGCCTGCCGTGTCGTTTGTCGAAGTCCCGACCAGCGTAAGCAAGATTACATGGACGCACGATAACGCTCGCTCTGAGGCTCACCATTTGCCGGAGACCTGCGGCGGCGGTGGCTTGTTCTTCGACTACGATAACGATGGCTGGATGGACATCTATCTGGTCAACAGCGGCCCCTCAGATTTTTATACTCCCACAAAACCTATCAAGAATGCGCTCTATCATAACAATCATGACGGCACCTTCACTGATGTCACTGAGAAAGCTGGTGTCGCCTGCGGTCAGATGGGTAACTTCGGGATGGGCGCAGCCGCTGCGGACTACGACGGAGACGGCCGGATCGATCTGTACGTAACCAATTACGGCAATAACGTTCTTCTCCACAATAATGGCAATGGCACGTTCACCGACGTGACCGAAAAAACAGGCGTGGGGGCCCCGGGTTGGTCTACCTGCGCGACCTGGTTCGATTACGATAACGACGGTAAGCTTGATCTGTTCGTCTCTAGCTTCGTCGAATACAGTGGACATGGCACGATTTTTTGTGGCGACAACCGCGCGGGCCGCCGTTACTACTGCGTCCCACGCGTCTTCAAACCGCGACCCAGTTATCTCTTTCACAACGATGGCAACGGGAAATTCAACGACGTAAGTAAGCAGTCTGGCATCGCGAATTCGCTTGGGAAGTCTTTCGGCGCGGTGGCGACAGACATTAATAACGATGGTTTAATGGACCTGTTTGTTGCGAACGATACCCTTCCTAACTTCCTTTTTCTAAATAAGGGCAACGGTAAATTTGAAGAGGTGGGCCTGTCCTCCGGAGTAGCGTACAGTGACTCGGGAGCGCCTCGATCCGGCATGGGAGTAGACGCGGTTGATTTTGATGGTGACGGCTGGCAGGACTTGTTCGTCGCCAATATCGACCAGGAGCTCTTTAGCCTTTACCAAAATCAGAAGGATCTTAGCTTTATCGATAAGCCCGGAGAAATCGGACTGGCTACCCGTTTACTCAGCGGTTGGGGACTGAAATTTTTCGACTACGATGACGATGGCTATCCGGATCTGGTCCTGGCAAACGGACATCCCGACGACATGGTTGAGATCCAATCTTTGAAGGTTAAGTATAAGGAACCCCTGCTGCTGTTTAAGAATGCCGGCGGCAAATTCATCAACGTGAGCGCTGAGT
>DASYSA010000243.1:0-12621 GCA_036003885.1 Blastocatellia bacterium
CCAGCCGTTCGTCTTTTCGAAGCGCTTGCTGTCTTTTATGGACATGTCGATGCCGTTGTACACACCGTTAAAATACCCGCGTCCGGAAGGTTCCTTACGAGAGCCGTCTGGGAACGTTTGGTTAAGAACCCGGGTCAGTTCTTTTACTATGACCGTTCCTTCTGGAAACTCGCCTGTTTTCAGATATGCATCAACGTTTTTCTGCTCGATATATACGTGATGATATTCGGGGAAGTTCGACTTGGTACAACCTCCGGGCTGATCGCAGTTGAACTTCCCATTATTGAGTCCCTCGGGAGTCAGTGGAGCGCCCACAAAGACCCACCTGCGGAAAACGTGGGGGTCTGGTTGATTTACTGTGCCATCAGCGTTAAACACTACGCTTGACTGTTTAGTCTGGGCAGCGACCAGCCTGGTGATCAGGAGGTGCCCGCCTAAGGCGGCCAGTCCAAGTCCAACGATGATTGTCAACAGATACTTGTGCATTGCGATTCTCCTCGCGATCGGTTTCAGAAGCGAGTCCCTATAGAGTCGTCTGCTTACTTCGATTTGAGGACTGGGTAGCCTTGAACGTATAACCAGTCGGTTGACTGGGCTGGAACATGACAGCCCAGGCAGTTCTTTTTGAAGCTGGTAGCGACTTGCTTATCGGGCGCATCGGCTTTGAAAAGTGCCCATCCCCATCCATTACCCCACAGCGGGTTATTGGGGAACCGATTCTTGGTGTCCTTGATCATCACGAACCACACTATGGTCTTATTCGTAGCCCAACGGGCGTCACCTGTTGTCATTTGGGCGTGATCGGTCGTGAACGTTTCTTTAACGAGTACGGTTCCATCGGCGAACTTGCCGTTTTTTCGGTAATACTGAGCCGCGCCCGGCGAAGCATAGGTGGCGTGCATTTCAGTGTCACCGTTGGAACCGGTGGGAGCGTAGGTTCCGAGAAACTGGTAAAGGTCTCGAACGTCAGGTGGCTTGCGAATATTCCCCGTCTTGTCGACCAGGTCGTAGCCGTTGAACGCCTTCGTGCTTTGCGCATGCAGAAAGGCGTAGGGGGTTAAGATCGCAAGCGCAAGGATTATCTGTGGTATCGGACGAGTCATAAATTCTTCCTCCTGATTGAACGATTCGTACCGGCATGTTCAGCTTCGGTTCCCGTGAGTCTCTCCGGGCCGGTCGCTTCGATTACCGAAGGAGTGCACGAGTATGGCCATACGCGAATTTCGGAAAGAACCAGGCAAGCAGCAAGAGAAAAGAGTAGTTGACCGGCTCACGTGCAGATTATACAGATCAATGTCAGTTTGTGACGTCATATTGACAGACACGTCACTTGCCGTAATCAGGAACTCGCTCGCGCCACTCTGGAATCGCCTCGGCTCAACAGACTGATCGCGGCCGCACGAGCCCAGCCCCGATGAGTACAGGGTTTACTCACCTCCTTGTTGACATCGAGAACGGTCCGCCCGCTACGGGCGACGGCCACTTACATTCATTTTCTGCCGAAGAGAAACGGCCTCCGTCGTGCAGTCTGACTTGTCGCGCCGTGAGCGAGTTCAGACGAAGGTCGCGCGGCAGAGGAGAAGAAACATGACAAAGCGTGATCGAAAGAAACGCATGGAAACGGGTCCTGATTCCGCTGGACAAGGAGGAGCGACTCAGCAGATTTCGGACACCGCGATTGCAGACTCCGAAAGCGTGGAGGAGCTGGCAGAAGAGGGCAATGCGTTCGAAGCGGATGTCATATATGGTGTCGAGAATGCGAGAGATCCAGATGTCGAAGAGGTTACGACTCACGAGATTCCTGAAGACGATGTGCCAGGTGAATACCTAGACAACGACGAGCACCTCGCGTGAAGTAAGGCGATCTCTTGGTCCTGCCATGCGGCAAATGTTCTTGCCAATGTTCCAGTGGATGAGGAGAAGTCCGGAGAACAACAACAATGAGTACCAGCTCTCCAAAGAGAATTTTGATCCTGGGCGGCGGTTTCGCTGGCCTATACGCGGCGATGGAGCTTCAAAAGACTCTGGCTCGGGATCGCGAGGTGGAAATTACGCTCGTCAACCGCGAGAACTTCTTCCTGTTTACGCCCATGCTGCACGAAATCGCAGCCAGCGATCTTGAGATCACCGATATCGTCAACCCGCTTCGCAAGATGCTCAAGCGAATACACTTCTTCGAAGGGGAGATCGAGTCTATCGATCTTTCTCACAAGCAAGTGGTCGTCTCTCACGGACTCGAAAATCACCGTCACCCACTCACTTACGATCATCTCGTAGTCGGCCTGGGTGCGATTACAAACCTTTACGAGTTGCCAGGGCTTGATGAACGCAACCTGACGATGAAGTCGCTTGGGGATGCAATCAGACTCCGGAACCATTTGATCGCGCAATTGGAAGAAGCCGATAACGAATGCGTGACAACGAAGAATTCGCTCTTGTGTTTCGTGGTGGCAGGAGGCGGATTTTCCGGAGTAGAAACCATCGGTGCACTCAATGACTTCGTGCGTGATGTACTGCCGTCTTATTCACACCTCTCCGAGGGTATGCTCCGCGTCGTACTGGTGCATGCAGGAACAGTGATTCTTCCCGAACTAGGAGAAAAGCTCGGCGTCTATGCGCACAAGAAATTGGCGGAACGAGGCGTCGAGATTTACGTAAACACGAAAGTGAGTGAGGTTTCGATGAATGGGGTGACGTTGAGTGATGGAACTGCTATTGAGACTGACACGGTCGTCTGGACCGCAGGAACTTCCCCCAACCCTCTCGTCGAAAGGTTACCGTGCAAAAAAGAACGCGGCAGAATTGTGGTTGATCAGTTCTTGGAGGTTGTTGGATGGCCTGGCGTCTGGGCCGTGGGCGATTGCGCAGCGGTCCCTGATCGATCGACGGGCAAATTCAGTCCACCCACAGCTCAGCATGCTCTCCGGCAGGCGAGGAGGCTCGGCCAAAACATCACCGCATCAATTCGCGGGAAGCGGAAGAAGCCGTTTGTCTTTTCCACCCTCGGACAGCTCGCCACGATCGGAAACCGAACAGGTGTTGCCAACATTCTCGGGCTCAGGTTTTCGGGCTTCCTTGCTTGGTGGATTTGGCGGACGATCTACCTGAGCAAATTGCCGCGGTTTGAAAAGAAACTGCGGGTTGCCATGAACTGGACACTGGACCTCGTATTCTCCAAGGACATCGTGCAGTTTTCACACGAATCAAGAGCCCAGTATCTCTCGTATTCAGGCCAGGGCTTGCGTGAAAGCGCGCAACCACCAGGCGCAAACGAGGCGTCATGAGGTTGCCGGCCTTTCTTATTGGGAGAAATTACACATGCAAATTGCAATGATCGGACTTGGAAGGATGGGCTCGATTCTTGTGTGATTGCGTACCAAGCGCATCGCAGCGGATCTGTCAAAACAGCGACCGACAGTTCGTCGCCATCGTGACACTTAGGCTAATAACAAGCGCCAAAGAACACCGACAAATATCGAGAAACATCGTCGGCCTTCGACGCGCACAAAAAGTTCCTAAGCCCTAACGTCAGCAAAAACAATCGCATCAAGTCTTTTATTCCCTTTGTTTTTCCGCCTCCCTTAGCGTCGGCTCCTGCGTCGGCTCCAGGACACTGTTCTCTCGCCCGCAAGATTCGCGAACCGCTACAAGAGCCACTGCACATTGCGGTGCAAGAGTGGAACTTGGTGTGCACTTCATTTGACTGATCGAAGGAGCGTATCGATGGGAACAGCTGTTGCAGATCTCAATGGTGTACCGGAGGTGTTGGCGCCGCATCATCAAAGTGGAGTCGAAGAATTAACCAATATTTTCGTCGACCGCTGGCACTCCTTGTATCGGATAGCGATACGGCAGCTTGAAAACGGGGCAGACGCCGAGGATGCCGTTCAGGAAGCCTTTTTGTCTGCTTATACGCATTTGGACCGGTTCAAGAGACAAGCTCGGATGTCCACCTGGGTGACCACAATTCTGATTAATTCGGCGCGCATGAAGTTGCGGCGACGTCCACGAAAGGTGCAGGTCGCTTTAAGTGATCAATCTCAGGATCAGGACAGCGAGCAGGTCCTCGAAATGCTTCGCGATCGTCGGCCCGACCCAGAAGAGGTATCTCAAAGGAACGAGCTTGCGGAGCGGGTGAGACGATTTACGATCCTGATTTCGCCGACGTTGCGTAAGACCTTTCAACTGCGCCATGTGCATGGATTGAGCATTCGCGACACGGCTACAGTTCTGGGGGTACCAAGCGGTACGGTGAAAGCTCGGACTGCAAGGGCTCGCGCGAAGCTTAAGCTACTGATGCAAAACAGCGTTGGCAGGAAAAGAGAGGGAATCTAGGATTCGTGTCAAAAGCACGACAGGAGTCCATGTCTTCGCATGTTGTTTCAATCAGACACGAGCTGTCTCTGTCCGTTCTTCGTGTGATCGCACTGTCACGTATCACCTATAAGGCAATGATGCAGAACTTAGTGCTGGCGACAGCTTGCCATTCCCCCTACGGCTGGAGCCTTCGTGCACTGGGGAATTACTCTCCCGATGGGCATAGGTGCCCTCGCGATGAACCTGCCGAGTTTGATCGTGGCGTTGAACGCGCAGTTCCTACGTCATTTCAGACTTGGACGTTATTGACAATGGTACAGCTACGCGGCTTGGTGCGCATTACTTCGGGCAGGTAAGGTGAAATGAAACGTCGCACCTGATTCCGGGTTAGAGACGGCCCACAGACGACCCCCGTGCGACACGATAATCGATCGGCTGATGGCCAACCCCATACCGGTGCCTTCAGGCTTGGAAGTGAAGAATGGATTGAAAATCTCCTCGGTCTTTTCTGGTGGAACTCCAACTCCCGTATCCATGACCGAAATCAAGAGCTGACCGCTGTCATCTTGCTGTGACTTGATCGTAAGTTTACCTGGCGTGTTCATGCTCTTCATGGCCTCGATACTATTGAGCATGAGATTCATCAAGACCTGTTGTAACTGTACCCGGTCTGCCATGATCGGACGCAGATCGAGCGAAAAGTCACTGTGGATCGAAATCGAATGTCTGGACGCCTCACCCCGCAGCAAGGCAATCATTTCTTGAATGAGTTCGTTTATCTCAACTTCTTCCTGCTGCAAACTGTCCTTCTTAAATAGCGACCTGACCCGGCCGATGATTTCGGAGGCACGGGCTACGTCTTTGACGACTCTCGAAGCCGCGGTTTGCGCCTCCGCCAAATCGGGGTGATCCCGAGTTAACCAGCGCGAGCAGGTCCTGGCATCCGTCATAGCGGCTGAAATTGGCTGCTTGATTTCGTGTGCCAACGAGGCCGCGAGCTCTCCCATGGTGCTGACTCGGTTCTGATGTGCGAGATGGGCCAGTTCTTCCCGCATTCTCTCGCCCTCTTGCAGCGCCGCCCGCAGCTCGTCTTCAGCCTTCTGCCGCTTCAATTCGGCGGCGGCGCGGGCAGCGAAGATCTTAAGCAAGTCGACGGACCCTGGTTCGGCCTCCATTGGCTTGTCATCCAGGATTGCTATGTGGCCCATGACGCGGTTGATCTCGTCGAGCATGGGAACGCCGAGGTAGCTTTCTGCTTGCCAATCCGCTGCGAGTGTATCCCGAGGAAACAGGCCCTGCAGCCCTTGCCGGTAATGGCAAACCTCGCCATGAAGCACTTTTTTGCAGGGCGTATCGGCTATGTCAAACTCGAAGTTTTCCCCAAAGCCGTCACCCTTCCAGAAGGCCAGCGTGCGGGCATGCTTCTGGTCATCACAAGTGGTGACAAAGGCATAGCGTGCACGCAGTGCCTGGGCCATGTGTTGCACCAGGCTACGGAAGAAGTCGCTGCCCGTGGTCGCCGCTGTGCCCGCTACGATAAGCCTGAATGTGTCCTCGGCTCGCTTTCTTTCAGTGATGTCCTCCGACAGCGCCATCACGAACCGAGGGGAATCTTCCGCGCCGGGCACAAGCGACACGTTGTTGCTCACCCAGATGAGCCGCCCATCCTTTCGTCGATATCGCTTCTCGATCTGAAATTGCGATCGCTTACCGTCGATCAATTCGGCCACGAGCGCCCGGTTTCTTTTGTGGTCATCGTCCAGAGTGAGCTCAAGAAACGTCAGCTTTGTCAGTTCTTCGTCTGAGTATCCCAGCATCTGCTGATAGGCGGAATTGGTAGTCAGGAAACGTCCGGTCATGTCCGTGAGGGCCACGCCTATCGCTGAATTCTCGAAGACAGCCCGCCAGCGTTGCTCGCTGCGTCGAAGGTTCTCTTCCACTCTCTTTCGTGCGCTGACATCGCGGATGAAGCCCGTAAAACGGTGCCCGGTTTCTGTGACGTTTTCTCCGAACGAGACTTCCACCGGAAACTCCTGTCCATTTTTGCGCAGGCCAGTGAACTCGGTAGCTTGCCAGTTGATATGTCGCTCGCTGGTAGCCAAGTAGCGTTTGAATCCATTCTCGTGCAGCTTCCGCATGTACTCTGGCATTAGTAAAGTCAATGGTTTGCCGATCAACTCGGTCGGGTCATACCCGAAGACTCTCAGTGCGGCAGCATTTGCCAGCAAGATGGCACCATTCTCATCCATGCTGATAACAGCATCGCTGGCTGCTTCGACAACGACCCGATGCCTCTCTTCGCTGTCTCTAAGTTCTTGCTCGGCCCGCTTGTGCTCTGTGATATCCACTACCGCGCCGATATATTCAACATCGCCGGATTGATCTAGTGAACACTTGGCCAAGCTATGTAAATATTTGATTGAACCGTCCGGAAGAAGTAGCCGGTACTCACCATCAAAATCTCTCTTCTCTCTTGCATCTGCCCACAACACTCGCTCAACCTTCGGGCGATCCTCCGGATGGACGCGCTCGATAAACAATTGATACGACGGCTTATCTTTTTCAAAATCAAAACCAAAAATGGCGCAATACTCCTGCGACCAGGCCATCTCTCCAGTGCTTACGTTCCAATGCCAACTTCCGGTATGGCTGAGCCTCTGTGCTTCGGCCGAATAAGCTTCGCTCGCCCTCAGGGCTTCTTCCGCTCGTTGCCGGTCATCGATGTCCGTAAGCAAAACGCACCAGTTCAGGATTCGCCCATCAGGACCTCGCAAGGGAAAGCCGCGCGCTTCGAACCAACGGTAGACACCATCGAAGCGTCGCAAGCGCTGCTTAACGTCGTAGGGCTGGCCGGTCTGGATTGCCTCCATCCATATCTCGATTGAGTGTGGAAGGTCATCTGGATGAACGGCATCGCTGGTACCCCACTTTTTTAAATCCTCTAACGTCTTGCCGAAGTACTCAAGATTGGGTTTGTTGACGGCTTCGACCTTCCCAGATGGCGTCATGACCGCAACGGGTGCCGGAATGCTGTCGGCTAACAAGCGAAGATTAAGCTCGCGAAGCTGGAGCGCCTCCTTGGCTGCCTTGCGCTCGGCGATTTCTCTTTCTAGCGCTTCGTTGGTCTCCAACAAATCTCGGGTGCTACGTTCCAAGTCTTGAGTCCGAACTCGAACTTGCGTTTCTAACCCGTTTGCCAGTTCGCGTACCGCCGCTTCCGCTTTTTCGCGCGCGGCCATTTGCAATTTGAGATCCTCAATGGACGTCAGAGTTTGATACGCTGAGGAGGCGAATTGTCCTAGAGTCAGCATGAGCCGCTCATGTTCCCGGTCGAACTTGCGACGATCATCATGCATGATCGCCCATATCGTCCCGACTGCTTTGCCTCCAACGTAAAATGGAACCAGCAGGCACTCTTCGATTAACGGTGTAATCGGCAAGAAATATGTGTAGCGGCGCTCGAAGTGTTTGAACAATAGCGTGCAATTACGATCGAGCACGTCCCCACAAGGGCCGAAATCGCGTGGGGTTCCGCCTCTAATGTGTGGTTTCCACATGCCAGCGATAGCTGGCCAATAGAACCTTTCGCCGCAAACGTCCGGCGTTTTGCCATCCTTCGTGAGCAGACTCACACCAGCTGAGTCACACTGCGTAATGTGTAGGATCGTTTCAGCGAGTGTCTGGAGTACCGTATTGGGTGAATCGGCTAGCGCGCTCACCAGCTTCACTAGCGAACTGTTCTCTTTTTCATAATCGGGCGGACGGGATGGTCGGCGCTGCAACTCTTCCGTACAGAGGATCGACTCCAACGAAGCTCCGCACTCTGGAATTGAGGTCTCACGTGGAACGTCGTTTTGTGATTTGGATGACTCGGTTACTTTCATCTCACTTAGGGATCCCAATTGTGCTTTGCATATTTGGGGGATACAGAATCCCGGGTGTCTAGGGTTGTTTTGGGGTAAAAGACCTCTCTTTCATCATATTGCGATTGCCCCTGACACTCAATACAGTTGATCCGGTAGGCAGCGTTAAGCTGGCGTCCATCCCGAGTTGAGGGTTCGAGGTGTTTGGCGGCCGTGTCACGACCTGGCGCGGGGATCAATTCGTGAACTCGATTGACTGCTAAGTTTAGGGCCCAATCATAGCCTCATCCGGCAGTCCGGCAGGGCGATCGAGATCGACGACAAGCGCGAGCGGCGCATCCCGAGCAATGTCCTTCGCCCAACCCACAATGAACTCCTCAGCCTTCGGATCAAGATCTCTGTTACGAAATGGAGAAGGGTCGATAGAGTTGAACAACTGCTTTAATTCCGCGAGATGTACTTCGATGACCACGCACTTAGGCGGAAGCGGGTCACCCGCTGAGTGCCTGCTGCCGTCGTGCTCTAGACCTTCAACCATCGTCGGATTTTGTGGCATTCAACAGCATACGCCCCTGTCTTCTCATGCAGCGATGCTTTCCAGCAAAAACACTAAGCCGGAACTGCGCACGTTTTATGGCGAGGCTTCGGGAGTATAGTGGGCTTAGCATCCGCGCAAACAGATCTCCGTTTGTGTTCCTTGTTGCTGGTTCCTTCCGACAGCAAAGCGTATTCACTGGGCGTCGTGCAGAGTGAAAGAGTAGAGGTTTCGATGCACAGTCGCACACTGGAACGAACAGGGCCCGATCGTGGAGGAGAACATCTTCTACGACCTCATGGGCATGCTGAAGCAGACAGGGGTGATGCCGGCCAAGCGCAAAAGGCGGCATGACGAAGAGCGATTCGAAAATGAGCGGGCGGATGCCAGCGTTGTTCATTGGGCACGGGAATCCCATGAACGCGCTGCTGGCAAACCCTTATACACAGCGGTGGGCAGCCATCGGCGCGACCCTGCCGAGGGCCAAGGCGATACTCTCGGTGTCCGCGCACTGGTACATCGAAGACGCGGCGGTCACCGTGAGCACTGCTCCGAGGACGATCCACGACTTCGGCGGGTTTCCGCGCGAGCTGTATCAATTGCAGTACCCCGCGCCGGGTGATCTCGACCTTGCTGCGCGGGTCCAGAAATTGCTTGCACCTACGCCGGTGCGACGCGACGATCGTTGGGGTCTCGACCACGGCACCTGGTCGGTTCTGCTCCACGTCTATCCAGAAGCCGATATCCCAGTGGTTCAGCTCAGCATTGATGAGACACAACCACCTTCATTTCATCACGAGATTGGCAAGCGTCTGGCGCCTTTGCGGGAAGAAGGTGTTCTCATTTTGGGAAGCGGTAACCTCGTGCACAACTTGCATGCCTATGCTTGGGGAAGGCATGTACCGGAGCCATACGATTGGGCTGTGTCGTTTGAGAATCGAGTCCGCGAGTTGCTTTTAGCCGGAGAGCACAAGCCGCTAGTAAATTACGAGCACCAGCTCGGCAGCGAAGCGGAATTGGCGGTGCCCACACCAGATCATTATCTGCCTCTGCTCTATGTTGCCGGCACTCGCACGTCATCCGAACTAGTCACGTTTCCCGTTGAGGGCGTAGATGGCGGGTCAGTTTCGATGCTGGCAGTGAGAGTCGGCTGATGAAATTAGCCACCGCGGAATTCATGGTGAAGGGTTGCGGGTTCTTGCCGGACGTATCCGGGAGACCTTAGGCTTGTTAGCCAGAGACCCCTTGGAGTTTTGTTCGGAGCGCACAACGCCAGGGTGCGGTTCGCATGTTCCTGTGCTTCCTCGGGCTCGGCAACTTTGCATTCCCGCAACATCTAACGTGCCAAGCTGACATCTTTGGCATCTAAGCGGAGCGGTTGCCTACTCAGGAGAAGCAGATGACGAACCCAGCTATTAGCGGACCTCAGAGGATTATGGGTGATTTTGCTTCGGATAAAGCGGAAACACCGGCAAGCAAACCCGTGGAGGAGAGACTACAGAA
Source organism: Blastocatellia bacterium (assembly GCA_036003885.1). Lineage (GTDB taxonomy): Bacteria > Acidobacteriota > Blastocatellia > UBA7656 > UBA7656 > DASYSA01. Next base: position 10,219 of record DASYSA010000243.1, read on the forward strand.
GTTGCTGGACAAGGCTCTCTATGCTAACGGAAGCTCTAGCGCACAAAAGATCAGGAACTTCTTGAATGGCACCTGGCTAGGCGAGCCACTGCATGTTGTTCTCACGGATGTGCCTATAGGGGCGTGGACAGTCACAATCATATTTGATGCATTGGATTTGATTCACAAGAGACGCGAGTTTTCGCTAGCCGCCGACACGTCGCTTGCAGTAGGACTCTTGGGTGCAGCCGGCGCAGCCTTTACGGGAATCACTGATTGGTCCGACGTTGATCCTCCAGCTCGCCGGCTTGGACTAATTCACGGGCTGCTGAACGTAGGTGTTACTGCGCTTTTTGCAACGTCTTTCTTTTTGCGAAAGAGAAACTCGCGCACCGGTGGTCGGGTCTCCGCGGCACTCGGCTATGGCCTGATGTCACTGTCTGCTCATCTTGGTGGAAAGATGGTGTATGAGCAGCGAGTAGGTGTTGATCGCACGGCTGATGAATCATTTCCAGACCACTTTGTGGCCATCCTTACGGACCCACAATTGGCGGAGAACACGCCAACCCGTGCAATGTACGAGGGCGTACCAATTCTACTTGTTCGTCGTGGACAGAGAATCTTTGCGTTGGCAGAAACGTGCTCGCATTTCAGCGGGCCACTTTCTGAAGGTAAATTGGTCGGTGACAGTATTGAATGTCCATATCACGCCTCTCGATTTGCCCTTGACGATGGCCATGTGACTAACGGGCCAGCCGTGCATCGACAGCCGTGCTTGGAGGTTCGGGTGCGAAGCGGTCAGATCGAAGTGCGCAAGCCACCGGCTAACGACTGACATTCGGGTATCCCTTGGAACGGGGTGTGCCGAATGCACTCATGGGCATTGCCCCAGACTCAGGCGCCTTGTTGCTCTTGGCGTGCATCTGTTCGTAATCCTGTATGAAGAATCAACGCTCCGCCGGAGATTTGGCGCTGAGTACGAAGCGTATTGTCGGAACGTTAGCCGCTGGTGGCGGCGCTTAAAGGGATAGGACAAGCCGGAGTAGCGCCGTTGAGCTACGCCGCGCGTGTAAGCCAACTCTCCATGGTGGCTGCGTCTACCAGACCCGCCTGCTGGAACTGAAGCTGACCTCGAGAGAAGACGGCGAAATTAGGAATGCTGCGGACGTTGTATTCTGCTGCCAGACCCGGGAACCGTTCCGTGTCGACCTTCACGACGACTGCACGCCCGGCAAGCTCTCGGGCAGTTTGCGCCACATGAGGCGCCGCCGTACGGCATGGCCCGCACCAGGAAGCCCAAAAGTCCGTCAGAACCGGAACCTTGCTCTCGCGAATAATCTCATTAAATTGCTCTTCGTTGTTGACTTCGATAGGTCCGCCTATTGGAGGTAGCTCTGCCTTACAGGCGCCGCATTTGCCGACATCGGAAAGGTGCTTAGCGGGAATGCGATTGGACCTACCGCAAGTGGGGCAATTTCGGATCAGCGGCATGGATCTATTCTAGGCCCTCAGTCGTGCGAACATTGGCACACATTGGCACACCGACAGGCTGAAAACCCAACAAAATTGCACTTTTCGAGTGAGTCGTAGTCAGTACGCCGGGATTGAGATCGCCTTGAAACGGCGAAGGTGGAAAGGAAATCGTGGGCGGTTATGGTTAAGGGACGGAATACGAGGAAGCTCGAAGAAGCCATTTTGTGAGCATTAATAAAGAGGCTTGGCTATCTTGACCATGGAAGTAAGGCATCAGAGGCTCATTGCAACCTATTGATTTAATTGGCGTCCCCGGCGGGATTTGAACCCGCGTTTGCGCCGTGAAAGGGCGATGTCCTAGGCCAGGCTAGACGACGGGGACGACGACATAGGGCGGGAGCCTGCGGCTAAGTTATCGATGGTAGCAGCGGCCCACCCTGCTGTCAAAAACGCGGCGTTCACATGGTTGCGTCGTTCTGCTTCTTCTCTCTTCATGATTCTCGCTCCCATTTCTGCGCCGCGAGCATCTAAAGTAAAATTGTGTTTCTCACGAGCCGGCAATAAGGCTCGCAATTTTATGGCTGATTCTCTTTATCTGAGTCTCTGGTTCGACCAATTCAGTGGGCCTCGCATGATGGCCCACGCGCTCTCGGTCATGCGCCAACTTCCGTTCTCGGGACACCAGCCGGGGATGAGTTATTTGGCGCTGCATCCGGTTTCCTGGAACGAACCTACCATCCTCGAACGACGGTTTCGCCCTGGCATTGATCCCGAAGAGGCAGTGCAGATTGCATCTGACCTGCTCCACGACGATTACGCTTATCTCTTCGAAGCCTACTGGGACCTGTGGATTCTCTCAGAAGCGAAAGAATGGATGATGCAACCGTCACTGGTGAAATTCGTGGTTCAAGGAGAGGAATTTGATGAAGGTGTCTTCGAGCAAGAGGGGCA